>DATFGD010000436.1:0-15832 GCA_035249725.1 Burkholderiales bacterium | reverse complement strand
AGTGGAGGTCGCGACCAGCCGCATCACCGGGCTCGAAGCGCTCGTCCGCTGGCGCAGCCCGGAGCTCGGTATGGTGCCGCCCAACGATTTCGTGCCGCTCCTCGAGGAGACGGGGCTCATCCTCGACGTGGGCAAGTGGGTGATGAGGCAGGCGCTGAAGGATTATTGCCGGTGGCAGGCGGCAAAGCTCGATCCGCCGCGCATTGCGGTGAATATCTCTCCGCTCAACCTGCGCGAGGAGAATTTCGCGACCGACGTAAAGCAGCTCGCCAGCCTGCAAGGCGCCAGCATGCTGCAACTCGATCTCGAGATCACCGAAGGCCTCATCATGCAGGACATCGATTACGCGATCGCGACGCTGGAGTCGCTGAAAAGCGCCGGAATCGGAATCGCGATCGACGATTTCGGCACTGGTTATTCGTCGCTCGGCTACATCGCCCGGCTTCCGGTCAATTCGCTGAAGGTCGACCGGTCGTTCATCGCCGGCATGACAAACAGTCCGCACAACATGACGATCGTGTCCACCATCATTTCCCTTGCCCATTGCCTGGGCCTGAAGGTCGTGGCCGAAGGGGTCGAAACGCAGGAGCAACTCCAGTTGCTGAAACTCTTGCGCTGCGACGAGATGCAGGGCTATCTCTTCAGTCCGGCGCTTCCCGCCGACGAGATTGAACACCTCTTTGCCAGTCGCGGCAAAGCGCAGTAAATCCAGCAGCTGGCCGCAGAGTCGCGTTTGGGCTTTCCCATGTGATAGATTTCGGGGCAGGCTTTACGGCCATCCACGGAGGAGTTTCAATGGTCACACTGGAGTTCTACGATCCGTCCGGCGCGCTAGAAGTTACCAAGCCCCACGCACCGCGGCTCGCCTCGCTCGAAGGCAAGCGCATCGGCATCGTGAGCAACGAGCAGTGGCAGGCGTATCGCATGCTGCCGCTGCTGAAGTCGATGTTCGAAGCCGATATCCCCGGCATTGAGGTGCTGCCGGTCGACGCTTTTCCGCAGGGCAACGCGCTCATCGGCACCGAAGAGACCGCGGCGCTCGTGAAGAAGAGCGGCGTGGATGCGGTCATCGTCGGCAACGCGGCCTGAGGGGCCTGCGCCACTGCGTGCGGCCGTGCAGCCGCCCGAATCGAAGCACTGGGTATACCCACCGTCACGCTGACCCGCAGCGATTTCGTCGGCGTGATGAAAAACGCCGTTTCGGGCGTGGGTCTTGCGCCGGATGCGGCCATGGTGACTTTCCCGATCGCGATGTTTCTTCCCGGGAGCGACATCACACCCGTGGGGGAGCGTAAGCAGGAGTTCTACGACGGGCTCACGCGCTGGCGCTCGAAGTTCGGGCAGGCGGCGGCCGAAAGTCCCATGCTCTCCGTCGAGGGCGCGTGTTACGAGGCCGCGCTCGACAAAGCCAATCATCTGCTGCTTGCGAAACTCTGGGGCGACGGGCTTCCGCTGTGGCCCGCAACGCGCGAGCGGGTGGACTGGATACTCCAGGGCACCGCACTCCCGCGTACGCATGTGCTCGGCAAGTTCCCGCCGCGCGGCGGCGTCACCACTGTAGAGACCTGCGCCATTGCGCTCGCGATGGCAGGCGGGCGTCCCGAGTACCTGCCGGTGCTGGTTGCCGCGGTTGAGGGGTGCCTCGATCCGACCACGGGATTCGATCAACTGCAGGCGACCTCCGGCGGCCCGTTTCCCGTAGTGATCGTCAATGGACCGGTCGGGAAACAGATCCGCCTCAATTCCGGCTTCGGGCTGCTCGGACCCGACCCGCAGCAGCCGGCAGGCGCGAGCATCGGCCGCGCGTTGCGGCTCCTGCAGCAGAACGTCGGCGGCGCGCTGCCGGGCGTCGGCACGATGGCGATTTTCGGCGCCATGCGCTACACCAATGCGGTATTCGCCGAGGACGAAGCGGCGCTGCCCGAAAGCTGGCTGCCGCATGGGAGCGAGCGCCACGGCTTCGAGCCGGGTTCGAACTCGATTTCGCTCATTTTTGCGAGCGGCGTGACGAACGTCCGGCGCCGCGGTGCGAAAAAGGAGTCGCCGCAGGAGGACGTGCAGAATGGGCTCTGGCGCATGGCCGACTTCATGCGCACGCCGAACCTCGCGGCGCTCGCGGGGTACGAGAAGGGCACGCCCGGCATCATGATGATCTCGCCGGTCGTCGCGAAGATGATGGCCGAACTCGGCTGGACCCAGGCTTCGATTCGCGAATTCCTGTGGGAAAACTCCAAGATTCCGCTGGAGCACATGCGCCGCGCCGGCGCACCGGCGTGGATCGAGATCGACGCGAACCCCGTCACGCGCGCGAGCATCAACGTCGACCCTTGGCCGATCTGTCTCAAGCCCGACAATATCGTGCTGGTCGTCGCGGGCGGCACGCATCCGACGCACAGCTACTGGCTGCAGGCGCATTCGCCGAGCGTAGTCGGGCGCCCGATCCGGTTGCCTGAGACGTTCGACCGGCTGCTCGCCGATGCCGAACGCGACTTGGGAGAAAGCCGCGCGAGCGCTTGATCGCGGATTTGGCGAAGGCGGGTCATATTTCACTGTTGCGCTGCGCGCGGCAGTGGTACGATGAGCACCGTTTGCAATTCGTCCGGGGGGATCGTAGTGCTGAGTGGAAAGGGGAGGGCACCTGAGCGTGGATGACCACGCGCGTTTCACGCCGAACCCTGCACACCTGGAACGAGTTTTCCGGTTGCTTCAGCACTACTATCCGAAGCGCTCTCCGCTCGAATGCCGTCTCGCGCTCGCGAGAATGTACGGCCATGAAGATTGGGAAGCGCTGCAGGCTGTTATTCGATACGCCGGCGCAGCGAGCGCGTTCGACGAGGACGTCGCGCCCGAGATCGTGGGCGCGCGGTTCCAGCAGCAGTACGACATGGTGCTCGCCATCCTTGCCGGCATCAGCGACGAGTCGATGCTCGCCGCGCAGGCGCTGGACCAGGAAGTGTTCGCAGTGGATCGCGAATCCATCAGCAAGCGCTACCACCCTGCGTTCAATGAAAAGCGTTTCGAGCGCGCGCGGTGTGCCCACGCCCTCGCATATGCCCGTCAGACGGTCCTCGAGATCCGGCCCACCGCGAAGGCCAGTCCTGATGTCCCGCCCGATCGCGATGACATCGATTTGAGCTATCGCGTCGATCTGCTGCCGCGCGGTCTCATGTCATGGCTTGCCCACCACCGGCCGCTGCTTCGTTCATGGGGCGAGCGGATCGGCCAGATGGAAGTGCACCAGCATGTCGGGACCAGCCTGCTCAAGTTCGCGCACGCGTGGGGCGAAGCCTGTCTCGATTGCGCCGTCGAAATACCGAAGCCGCTGCAACTCTATCCCATCGTATTGAGCGCAAAATGGTTTGCCTGGATCGCCTGTTCGAGGATGCCGCGCCTGCAGAGCGCGTTTGCCGTACTGCACGACGATGCGAGCTCGGACGAACAGCGCGCGCGCGCCAGCGCCGTAATTGCTGAAGCGACGCTCGAAGAAGAAGCCCGCTTCATACTGACTCAACCGCGCGAGGATTTTCGCAGCCACAGCGCCTCCGCGCGCGAGCAGCACATCCACGCCGGGTACGCCCTTGTGCGCTGCTGGATGAACGAAGCGGCAACCCGCAGCACCGTGCGGGGCATCATGAGTCGCAGCGTGCTGCCGGTGCTCTCGCCTGCCATGCCGGCGGGTTAGCCGACTCGTCGGCGCTGCGGGCATCCCGCCCGTTACTGCACGCGAATGCCGGCCGACTTAGCGACCTCGCTCCACTTCTTCACGTCATTGTGGATCATCTTCCGGAACTCCGCCGGCGAGATCATTCGCGGCTGCGCGGCGTCCATGAGCAGGCGTTTTTTGGTCTCGGGATCCTGCAGGACGGCGTTGATTTCGTTGCGCAGCTTGTTCTGAACGCGTGCGGGCACGCCGTGAGGCACGACGATACCCCACCAGACGTAGTGCTCGTAGCCCGGGTATCCCGCTTCGGCGACGGTCGGGACTTCCGGGAGCGCGGAGGTGCGCTGATTCGCGCCGACCGCGAGCGCCTTCAGCCGGTTGTTGCGTATGTGCGGCAGCGCCTGCGTGACGGAACTGAACATCACCGGAATATTTCCGGCGATGACATCGGTCATCGCGGGCCCGCCGCCTTTGTACGGCACCATCACCATGTCGACTTTGGCGATCTTCTTGAACAGCTCGCCCCCGAAGTGGTTGAATCCGCCGACGCCGGTCGAGGCGTAATTGATCGACCCCGGTTTCGCCTTTGCGCGTTCGACGAGATCGCGCAGGCTATTGAACCCGCCTTTCGGGTTGACGACGATGCAGTTCGGGGCCTGTGCGATCAGCGCGACGGGATCGAACGACTTCTCCACGTCGTACGGCAGCTCCCGGACCGCGGCGTTCATCACGTACGAGGTGGACGCGATGAGAATGGTATAGCCGTCCGCCGGCGAGTGGGAGGCGAGCTCGGTGCCGATAATGCCGTTCGCCCCGGCGCGATTGTCGATGACCACCTGCTGGCCGAGCCGGTCGGTGAGCTTGATGCCGAGATAGCGGCTCAGCACGTCGTTGCTGCCGCCGGGCGGGAAGGGCACGATGAAGCGGATGGGTTTATTGGGGTAGTCGCCGCCCGTGGCGGGCTTCTGAGCGGCATGTGCGACCGACAAGGCACATGCGAGCAAACCCAGTACGACTGGAACGCGCCAGCTTTTGGCCTTCATGCTACTTCCTCCTCGGTAGGGCCGTATTGATCACGGCGATCTCGTTTGGGAGGAGTCTAGTCCACAATCTGGCCAGGTTTCAAGCTGCGCCAGCGCAAGCGAACGTGTGCCGCGGTTATATGGGGCCGCGCGGCCGCGCTGTGCTATGCGCTGTCGTGAGAAGCGATGGCGACCATCGCGGGCTGGCTCGAGCGGTTGCTCCACGCGTGATGCGTGCCGCGCTGCACGACGATGTCGCCGGCCTTCAGCGCCACTTGCTGCGTGTCGAGCACGAGCACGATTTCACCGTCGAGCACGAGGCAGAAATCGAGCGTGCGGGTTTTCTGCATGTAGGGATGCGGGGCGAGGGGGGAATAGGTGGAGGCACCCGGCGACCCGATGGCGCGGTAGAACGCCTGCACCTGCGGGGCGCCGACCTTGCCCCTCCACGAGTCGTCGGGAGGAAAGGTCTCCACCCGGCAAACCGAACCGCGTGGCGGTGGCTCGAGCGTGTGGGGCAGGTGCAACGTTTCGTATACGATTTTTGCCGGCGTGCTGTCGGTGACCCACAGGCGCGCACACGCGTATCCGGGGCGCGCCGGATCGGTTCGCACATCCGGCGCCGGTCCATCGGCAACGAGCGACGATTTACCCGGCTCGCGATCGATGGTGACAATGCGGCGGGTCGCCCTGACGCCGTCGGGCAGCTTCGGTGTCGCGCGCATCGGCGTGTCGTTGCCCTGCGCCAATCCCGCTTCGCCATCGACGAAGTGCGCGCCGATCATGTCGAAGGCCATCACCGCGCCCTTCGGCATCGTCCACTGATGCCACGCGCCGACCTGGATCACGACGTCGCCCGGTTTCATCACGAGTTCGCAGTCGTCGAGGATGAGGCCCCGTTCGCCCGCGAGCACGATTCCGTAATCCACCGTCTCCGTCTTGTGCATCGCGGACGACCAGGCGTTGTTGCCGCCCCGGTCCCACGTCCCTCTGCCGCCCGGCCGCAATTTCGGCGGGTGGGCCGGCACGGCGTCTTTGTCCTTCGCCGGGTCGTAGTCGTCCGGGCGCGGCCGCGCCTGTACTACCCGCAGATGGCCGCCATTCGGTGGGCCGCAGAACGCGTACTCCAGATTGCCGTCATCGTTCGTCCCGGAGAGCGGCGCCGGTGTCTCGTTCCACACCCAGAGATCGGTGTGGCCGCGCCCACTGCCCATGGAAGCCTCGTGCGAATTCGGCGCGGGGCCGTCCCATACCACTTTGGAACGTCCGCGCTCGTCGTTGCCGGTCACCACGCGCCGTATCGGTTTCAGTCCGCCTGCCATGGCGTTCCTCTCTCAAAGGATAAGGGGATGCTACCTGATCGATCCCAGGGGTGGATGTCCGCCCGACGATTATGCCATACAGAGATTGTCAGCCAGCGCCCGGTATAAGCCGACGCTACGCGCGGTGCTGCCACGCACTACGTCCGATACCAGCGTTGCACCGGATTGAATATCGATTACGCTGCACTGTTATGACATTGGAGACTATTTTCCGGTGCAATGATCCAGATCGTGCCCGGCGGCCGCGGGTTTCAACAGTACTTGCGCTGTTGACTGTACTCTTCGCTTTGCGGGTAGCAGCGCAGGCAATACAAAAGTGGACGCCAATGCCATTTCTCCCGTCGTTCGAAGAATTTCAGGGCAGCGATCTGCCGTACGGCATCCTGCTTTTCTCGCAGCTCATCATTCTGGCGGCGATGGCCCACTACACTCGGCGATTGCGAGGCGGGACGCTGCAACCAAGTCAAGGCGCCGGCATGGTGCTCGCTTGGTTCGGCGGCGTATACATGACGGTCGCGGTGAGCCGTATCGCGATCGGGCTGCTGGTGCCCGGCGCATCCCACTGGTTTACCGCCTGGATCCCCGCCTTGCTGCATGTTGTACTCGCTGCGTTCGTCGTGACGCTGGCGTACTATCATGTTGTAGAATCGCGCCCCCGGTAGAGGGAGGGAGAGGAATGGCATCCCGGGCACTGCTGCCCTATCTGTGGTATCCGCTGTTCGTCGGTGGCGGTATCGCGGCGTTCGGCGCGATGCTTGCTGCCGGATTCGGAACGGCGACCGCGGCGTACCTGCCCGTAATCGCCGTCGGCCTCGTCATCGTCTTGCTGGAATGGAAGTTTCCCGAACGACTGGATTGGCGCGCCACCCGCTTCGACGTTGCGGCAGATGCGCTGTTCATGGCGTTGGTGCAGATTGCGCTGCCCCAACTTCTGGTATTGCTCACGCTGCTCTTCTTTGCCGGCTGGATGCACACCCATGCACCGAGCGCAGGGTGGCCACACGGCTGGCCGCTTGCGGCGCAGGTGATCGCAATGGTGCTCGCGGTGGATTTCGTGCGCTACTGGTTGCATCGCGCTTGCCACCGATACGACGTACTGTGGCGGCTGCACGAAGTGCACCACTCGCCGGATATCCTCTACGTGCTCAACGTCGGGCGCTTCCATCCGCTGGAGAAGATGCTGCACTTCAGCCTCGACACCGTGCCGTTTCTGCTGCTCGGCGTGGCGCCCGAAGTGCTCGCGAGCTACTTTCTGCTGTACTCGCTGAACGGTCTCTTCCAGCACAGCAACGTCCGTCTGCGCTACGGCTGGCTCAACTACGTGGTTGGGAGCGCGGAGACGCACCGCTGGCACCACGCGCGCGATCCCAGGACGGCGAACTGCAACTTCAGCAATACGACGATCTTCTGGGACCTCGTATTCCGCACGTGGCATCTGCCCGGACCGGTCGGCGACATCGGCATCATGGACCGCGCTTATCCCAAGGACTTCTGGTCGCAGATGATGACGCCGTTCGGGTCGCGGGGCGGCAGAAGGCCTACGCTCAAAGCGCGCATCGCGGACGCGCTTATCGCACTGCGCCTGCGCCTCACGCGCCTCATCGAAGCCCCGGGCATTGCCCGCGCGGTGCGCGATCCGATGCGATTGCAGCGTGCGCTGCTCGATCGGATCGTGCGCGAGAATCGCGATACGACCTTCGGGCGCCGCCATGGGTTCGACGCAATCCGAAGCTACGAGGACTTCGCGAAGCACGTGCCCGTCAGCGAATTCGAAGCGCTGCGGCCTTACATCGAAGCGGAAATCGATCACGGCGAGCGCGCGCTGACCACGGCAGCGCCGGCGCGCTACGTGCGCACCAGCGGAACCACCGGTAAACCGAAAGACATTCCGCTTATCGCATCGCACTTGAAGGCGCTGCAGCGGGTGCACCGGATATCGGTTGCCTTTCAGCACCGCACGTGTCCCGCAGCGTTTCGCGGCAGCATACTGGTCATCGTCAGTCCGGCGTTCGAAGGGAAGCTCGCAAATCGACGCCCGTACGGGTCCGCATCGGGCATCGTCGCAGGCAATACGCCGCCCGCGGTGCTGGAGAAATTCGTCATACCGGCCGCGGTGCTGACGATCGCAGACAGCCGCGTCAAGTATCTGCTGATTCTGCGCCTCGCGCTGGCGCGACCCGACGTGACGTACCTGGGGTCGGCCAACTCGACCACTTTGCTCGCCCTGATCAAGCTTTACCGCGAAAACGCCGCCGGGCTGATAGAAGATCTGCGCCGCGGCACGTTTTTCCTCATGGATGAAGTACCGCCGGAAGTGCAACCGGCGATCCGCAGCCGCCTTGCGCCCAATGCGCCGCGCGCGGAGCGGCTCGCTGCGCTTCAGGCCGGACAGGGCGCGCGCCTGGCTGATCTGTTCCCCGCGCTCAAACTCGTGGTGACGTGGACCTGCGCCAGTGCCGGTATTACCGTCGATGCTTTGCGTCGCGAATTGTCACCGCGCACGCGCATCCTGGAGCTCGGATATCTTTCGAGCGAGTTCCGCGGCACCATCACGCTCGGCCGGCGTGCAGGCAGCGGACTTCCGACCTTCGACACCCACTTTTTCGAGTTCGTCGAGCGCGAAAGGTGGGATCGCGGCGAGCCGGAGTACCTGACGCTCGATCGGCTGCGCAAGGGAGGCGACTACTACATCATCGTAACGACGCCTTCGGGCCTCTATCGCTACTTCATCAACGACCTCGTTCGCGTGACGGGTTTTCTGCACGCGACACCGCTCCTCAAGTTCCTCCAGAAGGGGAAGGGCGTCACCAATATTACGGGCGAGAAGCTGTACGAGACGCAAGTGCTTGCGGCCGTGCGTGACGTCATGATGCAGGCGGGCATCGAAACGCGCTTCTTGATGATGCTCGCCGATGAGGAGGTGCGCTGCTATCGCCTCTATGTCGAGTCGGGCGCAGGTGCGAAGCCGCCGGCGGCCAATCTCGCTCAAGCGGTCGATCGTAAACTGCAGGAACTCAACATCGAATACCGCGCCAAGCGCGAAAGCGGGCGGCTCGAATCGCCGGTTGCAGTGTGGCTCGCGAGCGGGAGCGGCGACGCTTACAAGAAATTCTGCGTCGACCAGGGCCAGCGCGAAGGGCAGTTCAAGGCGGTCGCGCTCGCGTATCGGCGCAGTTTCGCGTTCGATCTCGAAGCGCACAGGGAGCGCGGTTGAAGCTCGTGTCGATTACGGCGACGTCCCTCTCGATCCCGTTCAACGTCGCCTTCCGCCACGCGTCTGCCGAGCGCAGCGCGACGCAATCGTTGTGGGTGGAAGCGCGTGCGCACGATGGAACCGCCGGCTACGGCGAAGGCTGTCCGCGCGAATACGTGACATCCGAGAGCATCGCGAGCGCGCAGGCATTCGTGCACGCGCACACCGCGCAGTGGATCGAGGCGATACACGACACCAATACGCTTGGCGACTGGGTGGCGCGCCATCGCGACGCGATCGATGCGAATCCCGCGGCGTGGACCGCGGTGGAACTGGCGCTGCTGGACCTCCTCGGCAAATGCGAACGCCAATCGGTCGAATCGTTGCTCGGGCTGCCCGAACTTTCAGGACGCTTTCGCTATACCGCCGTGCTGGGCGATTCTGGCACGGCGGAGCTCTCCGCGCAGCTTGCGCACTATCGCAGGGCCGGTTTCAGTGCCTTTAAGATCAAGCTCTCGGGCGATCGCGACCGCGATGCGGCAAAGGTCGCCGCACTGACGGCAGCCGGCGTCGAGGCACAGGCGGTACGCGCCGATGCCAACAACCTCTGGCAGGATGCGGATACAGCGATTCGCGCGCTCGAGGCGCTGGGCTATTCTTTCTTTGCACTGGAAGAACCGTTGCCCGCCGGTGATTACGAAGGCATGAATCGCCTCGCAGCCGCACTCGAGACACGCATCATCCTCGACGAAAGCCTGCTCCGCGCCGATCAGCTCGACCGGTTGCCCGGCCCGGCGGAGCGCTGGATCGCCAATCTGCGGATTTCCAAAATGGGCGGCGTGCTGCGCTCGCTGGACCTTGTGCGGGCGCTACGAAGCCGGAGCTTGCAGCTCATCATCGGCGCGCACGTAGGAGAAACGAGCGTGCTTACGCGCGCGGCGCTTACCGTCGCGCACAGTGCGCGCGATATCCTCATTGCGCAGGAGGGCGCTTTCGGCACGCATCTCCTTGCGCGCGACGTCGCCGAGCCGCCGCTCATGTTGGGCCGGGGCGGGATACTCGACAGCTCGGCGATGAATTTGAGCGCGTCGGGTTTCGGTCTGGCGATCGTACCCATCCCCGCCGCAAATATTTAAAAAGCCGCCACTTCCGTTCGTGTTGAGCCCTTCGCCGTTTCTCAGGACAGGCTGCGTGAAACGAAGTCGAAACATGAACGGCTGGCTATTCAGCATCTTGCTCACACTTCGACTACGCGCTTACGCGCTACGCAGCGCGAACGGGCTGTTCAACTCCCTGCTAACTATTTGAGCAACCCCAAGTCGCCGAGGACGCCGCGCAGCTTGCCGTCCAGCTCGTCCTGGTACTTGAGCGTTTCCTTCCCCGTCATGAGCTGACGATCGAGCTGCGTCTTTTCGAGGTGTGCGCGCCAGCTGTCGTCGCGGTCCAGCGCGGCCAGCACGCCTTCCCAGTAGGCAACCTGTGCGGCGCTCAAGCCCTTGGGGCCGATGACGCCACGATAGTTCGAAAAATCGACTTCCGCGCCCTGTTCGCGCCACGTCGGAAACTGCGCCATGTCGCCGCCGAGCCGGCGTGGCGCGCTGACACCCAGCACGCGCACCTTGCCTGCCTGGACCTGCCGCAGCGCCGCGGTGATGCTGGTGGACGCGAGGTCGACGTGGCCGCCCAGCGTCGCCGTCATGACCTTGCCGGCCGAATCGAAGACGACAGTGCGGATCTTCCTCACATCGATGCCGGCCGTCTTGAAGACGAGACCTGCCGCCACGTGATCGGCGCCGCCCGCAACCGATGAGACGCCCAGGCTCGCCGACGCGGGGTCTTTCTTGAGACGCGCGAGCAGATCCTTGCCGTCCTTGATCGGAGAATCGGCCGCCACCGACAGCGCGACGTATTCGTGGAACAGGATGCCGAGCGCGGTGAAGTCGCGGCAGTTTACGGCTCCGCCGCACGATGCGGGACCGCAATCGACGCCAGACGCGTAGAATGCTGTTCCCCGGAACAGATATGCAGTCCCGGATCGAAGGAGGAAAGCCATGGGCGATATTCTCGGTCTCGGCATCACGCACTATCCCAATCTCTCGGCCAAGCTCAACATGAGCCGGCGCATACAGCAATGCCTCGACGATCCGGCGCTCGCCGAGCGCTTCCGATTCCCGGAGAACTGGCATCCCACGATGCGCTCACAGTGGGGCGACGACGCGGGGCAGGCCCATTCGGAGCGCCACCGCCGCGACCTGGTCGAGCAGTTCCGCAAGGCGCGCGCCGAACTGGACGCGTTCCAGCCCGATTTCGTGCTGATATGGGGCGACGACCAGTATGAAAACTTTCGTGAGGATTGCGTGCCCGCGTTCGCCATCCTGGCCTACGACAGCGTGTCGTTCCAGCCGTGGAAAGGTTATAAGCGTGGACCGAATGCGTGGGACGAGCCGGAGGAGCAGACCTTCACCGTGCGCGGGCATCGCGCCGGCGGGAAGTACCTGGCGACTGCGCTGCTCAATGCCGGAATCGACGTTGCCTATGGCTACCAGCCGCTCCATCGGCCGCTCGGCCATGCGTTTTCCAACTCGGTGCTTTACCTCGATTACGATCGCAAAGGCTTTCCGTTCCCGGTAGTGCCGTTCTCGATCAATGCTTACGGGCGCTGGCTGATCGGGGCGCGCGGCGCCCCCATGCGGCCCTCGGAAGTCGCCGAACAACTCGGCGACGGCGAGAGCGTACTCGATCCGCCCGCGCCGCAACCCTGGCGCTGTTTCGAAGTCGGCGCCGCGGTTGCGCGGGCGCTCAAGCGCAGCCCATGGCGGGTGGCGCTGATTGCATCGTCGAGCTGGAGCCATTCCTTCCTCGTGCAGAAGCATTCGCTCATGTTTCCGGACGTGGAAGCGGATCGACGCTATTACGAAGCGCTGAAGCGCGGCGACTGGGAGTTCTGGCGCAAGACCACGCTCGAAGAGGTCGAGGATCGCGGCCACCATGAGCTGCTCAACTGGTTCTGTCTCGCCGGCGCGATGCACGAGCTGGGCCGCAAAGGGCCCGACGAATCGGTGTTTCTCGAATCGTGGATCACGAATTCGGACAAGGTGTTCGCGGTCTTCCGTTCCCATGAAGCCGTTCCGGCATCCGCGGCGGCATAAGGACGCGCAGCACACCGCACGATTTTTTCAAACAGCAGGAGCAAGCATGGCAATGAAACAGTGTGCGTGGGTGATGGCGCTCGCAGCGATGACATCTACAGCGGGTGCACAAGGCTGGACGCCGCAGAAGAACGTGGAACTCGTCGTGCCGAATCCGCCGGGCGGCAGCAACGACAAGACCGCCCGCACGGTCGAGCGCATACTGAAAGCGAACAATCTCGTTTCATCGACCATGACGGTCGTGAACAAGCCGGGCGGCGGCGGCAGTATCGCGTACACCTACGTGCAGCAGCACGCCGGCGATCCGCATTATCTCGTGGTGGCCGGGCCGGCACTGCTCACCAATCACATCACCGGCGCGAGCAAGCTGCGTCACAGCGACCTCACGCCGATCGCCGCGCTGTTCGACGACTACACCGCATTTGCGGTCGCCGCGGGCGCATCGCTCAAGAGTGGAAAAGATTTGATCGAGCGGCTCAAGAAAGATCCCAAATCCGTAACGATCGGTTTCTCGCCGCTGCTCGGCAGCCACAATCACATCGCGGCGGGCCTGCTGATGAAGGCGATCGGCGGCAATGCGCGCGATCTCAAGGTGGTGGCGTACAAAGGATCTGCCGATGCGATCCCCAATCTGATGGGCGGCCACATCGATCTCGTGACCACAGCGGTCGGCAACGTGGCGGGCCATGTCACAAACGGCAAGCTCAGCGTGGTGGCGATCACCGCAACCCAGCGTTTCACCGGCCCGCTGGCCAATGTCCCCACATGGAAGGAACAGGGCGTGGATCACGTGTTCGGCGCGTGGCGCGCGATCTTCGCGCCGAAGGGCATCACGCCGGAGCAGGCGGCGTACTGGGCCGGCGTATTGCGCAAGGCGACCGAAGCGCCGGAATGGAAGCAGGATCTCGAGCGCAACTACTGGGTGAACGTCTTCGTCTCCGGCGGCGACTTCGCCAAGGAACTGGAACGCGATTATGCGTCGATGAAAGCGGTGCTCGGCGACATCGGGCTCGCGAAGTAACGCAGATCGTCGTCGATAACCGCCCCGGCGCCAATCAGACCATTGCAGCCCATGCGCGAGACATTGACGCGCGCGGGCGCCGATCCGCTGCCGACTTCGCCGGATGAGTTCCGCAAGATCATCGTCGAGGACATCGGCAAGTGGGCGAAGGTCGTCAAGGCGGCCGGCGTGAAAGTGCAATAGCGAAGGACAAGTCATGGGGAAGCTCAACGGCAAGGTTGCATTTCTCACCGGCGCAGGCGCGGGCATCGCCAAGGCGAGCGCGCTTGCGTTCGCGCGCGAAGGCGCGAACGTGGCGATCGCAGACATCAACGCTGAAACGGGGCGGGCGACTGAAGCTGAGGTGCAGAAAGCGGGCGGCGAAGCGCTCTTCGTCGCAACCGATGTCACGCAGGACGAGAGCGTAAAGCGCGCGATCGATGCAACCGTCTCACGCTTCGGGCGTCTCGATGTGCTCCTGAACTGCGCGGGCGGATCGCTGCAGGAAGATGTGCCCGTTCACCAAATGGATCTCGCGGTGTGGCAGCGCACGATTGCGCTCAATCTGCTGCATCCCTTCCTCGTCTGCCGTCACGCTATACCGCACATGATGCGCGGAGGCGGCGGCTCGATCGTCAACGTGACTTCGCACCTGGGGCTTATGGGGTCGATCAAGCCGGCGTACTCGGCAACGAAAGGCGGCATCATTTCATTTACGAAGACGCTGGCTGCCCAGTACGTGGAATATCGGATACGGGCGAACGCGATCGCGCCGGGATCGGTGCGCACCGAGCGCCAGATCAGGCGCTATGAAAACAAGGAATGGATGCAGGCGGAAAAGACGAGCGCCGCGGCACGCGAGCGCACGATCGCGCAGAAGCTTTATCCCTACTCCGTGAGCGAGCCGGCCGATATCGCGGCGATCGCGCTTTTTCTCGCGTCCGACGATTCGCGCACGCTGACCGGCACCACCATTGCTGCCGACGGCGGGCGTTCCTCGTACCTCAAGTTCCACGTCGGCGAAGAGTGAAGCGCCGCTGTGGACCATTTGCAGGCGGAACAGTGCAGGGCATAATGCACGCTCGCTGCAGCCCTTTCCGCGTAATCAGAAGAGAGGCCACGGTTGGAAATCGAGCTTAAATCCCGGCGTCACACCGTATCCGACACAGAGGCAGCGATCGAGCTGTGCTACGCGAAAGGCTGGACCGACGGTTTTCCGGTCGTGCCGCCCACCGCCGAGCGCATTACTGCAATGCTCGACGCCGCGGGACTGGAACCGCAGCAGCAGCTGGCTTTCATCGAAAACCGGCAGGTCTCCGTTACGGCGGAGAAAGTGGCGATCAACGCGGTGATGGCCGGATGCAAGCCCGAATACATGCCGGTCGTCGCGGCGGCGGTCGAGGCGCTCGGCGATCCGCTCTACGGCTACCACGGTCCTGCGACGAGCACCGGCGGCTCCGCCGTGTTCATGGTCGTGAACGGACCGATCGTGCGGGAACTCGACATCAACTTCGAGAACAATCTCTTCGGCCCCGGCTGGCGCGCCAACGCCACGATCGGCCGCGCCGTGCGGCTCGTCATGCGCAACGTCATCGGCACGCTCCCCGGCGAACTCGATCGCAGCAGCTTGGGACACGCCGGGAAGTACACCTTTTGCATTGCAGAGAACGAGGCAGAAAGCCCGTGGCCGCCGTTTCATACGACGCGGGGCTTTGGTGCGGATCAAAACGCCGTAACCATTTTTGCCGCCTACGCGCCGCATCAGTACTCGAACCGCCTGAGCGCGACACCGGAAGGGGTGCTCGACACGTGCTGCGCGCACATGCGAATTTCCGCCGGCACTGCGCGCCATCCGCAGTATGTGCTGGTCTTTGCCGGGGAACACACGGCGATCATGAAGAAAGCCGGGTGGTCGCGTGAAGACGTGCAGCGCTACTGCTTCGAACATTCGCAGTCGAATGTTGCCGAACTCAAGCGCGCGAACCTGCTGCCCGACGACGTCACCGCTGACGACGAGCGCACGATGTATCCGCTGGTCGAAGCGCCGCAGGATTTTCTCGTGATCGCGGCAGGCGGCCGCGCCGGCGTGCAGTCCGCATTCATCCCCGGCTGGGGCAGCAAGCGCGGCTCGCAGAGCGTCAGCCGCGAAATTCGTAAGGGAAAATGAGCGCGGACGCACTCGTTTTCGTCATTCCGGCGCCGAGCCGGAAACCATTGTCAATAGAGGAGCGCACGATGACATTACAAATTTACGACCCGACCACGGAAGCCACCGGACGGCGCATCGACTACGCGCCGCGACCCAAGTCCCTTAAGGGTCTGCGCGTCGGGCTGGTCGACAACACCAAGCACAACTCCGATCAGCTTTTGCTGCGCATCGCCGCGGTGCTCGAGCGCGAGCACGGCGCAAAGGCGCATATCATCCGCAAGAAGCGCAGCGCCGGCGCCGCGCCCTCGCCGGAGATGATCGAGGAGTACAAGGCGA
>DATFGD010000435.1:0-12822 GCA_035249725.1 Burkholderiales bacterium | reverse complement strand
GTCGACCTCGACCGCGTATTCGGCCGGCGCGCTCCTAAAATACTCGAGATCGGTTTCGGCATGGGGGAAACGACGGCGGCGATCGCGGCGCGTCACCCCGAAAACGACTATCTCGGCATCGAAGTGCACACGCCCGGCGTGGGTAGCATACTGAAACAGATCCATGATCTCGAGCTCAGCAACGTGCGCGTCATTCAGCACGATGCTGTCGAAGTGCTGGCCCACATGATCGCCCGCCGCACGCTGGACGGCGTGCACGTATTCTTTCCCGACCCGTGGCCAAAGAAGCGGCATCACAAGCGCCGACTGATACAGCCGGCATTCGTGGCACTGCTTGCCGAACGCATGAAGCCGGACGCCCACCTCCATGTCGCCACCGACTGGCAGGACTACGCAGCGCATATCCTCGCCACGCTTTCTGCAGAACCCCTGCTGCGCAACACGACGGAAGGATACGCGCCGCGCCCCGACTACCGGCCGCTGACCAAGTTCGAAGGCCGCGGATTGCGACTGGGACACGAAGTGTGGGACATCATTTTTCGCCGGCATGACGAAGCCGCCCGCATGGGTCGATAATGCAGGTCATGAACGTTTGCGCGGACTCCATCGCAGCGATCGGCCGGACGCCGCTCATCCGCCTGCGGCGCGCGTCCGAACTCACTGGTTGCGAGATCTATGGCAAAGCGGAGTTTCTCAACCCCGGCGGGTCGGTGAAGGATCGCGCCGCACTGTATATCGTGAAGGATGCGGAAGCGCGCGGCTTGCTTCGTCCCGGCGGCGTCATCGTCGAAGGCACGGCCGGCAACACGGGCATCGGGCTTGCGCTCGTGGCGAACGCCCGCGGCTACCGCATCGTCATCGTCATCCCCGAAACGCAAAGCCAGGAGAAGAAGGACGCGCTGCGCCAGTACGGCGCCGACCTGCGCGAGGTGCCCGCTGTCCCGTATGCGAATCCGAACAACTACGTCAAGGTTTCGGGCCGGCTCGCGGAAGACATTGCGCGCAGCGAACCGGCGGGCGCAATCTGGGCCAACCAGTTCGACAACGTCGCGAACCGCCGTGCGCACGTCGAAACCACCGGGCCTGAAATATGGGAACAGACCGGCGGCAAGGTGGATGCGTTCATCTGTGCGGTGGGCACGGGCGGCACACTGGCCGGCGTCGGCATGTTTTTGAAATCGCGCAATCCCAAAATCGCGATCGGTCTCGCCGATCCGATGGGTGCCGCGCTCTACAGCTGGTACACGCGGGGCGAACTCAAGGCCGAAGGCAGTTCGATCACCGAGGGCATCGGGCAAAGCCGCATCACGAAGAATCTCGAAGCCGCGCCGGTGGACCAGGCGTTTCAGATTCCCGACAGCGAAGCGATTCCCGTCGTCTTCGATCTGCTGCAGCATGAGGGACTGCTGCTGGGCACCTCCACGGGGATCAACGTTGCGGGCGCGATTCGGCTTGCGCGTCACCTCGGGCCGGGGCACACCATCGTGACCATTCTCGCCGACGGCGCGCAGCGTTACGCGAGCCGGCTCTTCAATCCCGAATTCCTGCGTTCGAAGAACCTCCCCGTGCCCGCATGGCTGGAAGGCCGCAGTGCCGTGCCCGTCGCAACGCCCCTCGTTTGAAAACCCATACCACTTCGTCGGAGCATTCTCATGAAGGCAATGAATGACGCGAGCCGGTTCTACGAGGTCGAGCGTCGGGCTCGCCATGCCGAGCGGCCCGGCTTCCACATCAGCGAACTTCAGATTTCGCCGACGCAGAAAGTGCCCTGGCATTATCACAGCCATGTTCAGGATACGTTCTACGTGCTCGCGGGACGCATCCGGCTCTTTCTTCGCGAGCCCAAGGAGGAAGTGCCGCTCGGCCCGGGCGAGACTTATACCGTTCCGGCGCGCCGCCCGCACCTCGTCGTCAACGGCGGCGACACGTCCGCGACGTTTCTTGTCCTGCAGGGCATCGGCGATTATGACTTCGTACCGCTCACCTATTGATCCTGGTGCAAATAGTTGACAACCATCTGCACCACAAATCTCCCCTCGCCCGCCATGCGGGAGAGGGGCGGGGGTGAGGGCAGAGCGGCGTCAGTCATTTCTACGACGCTCGTTAGCTGAGGGGGCAGTGGCCGCTTCAGGCAGGAAGATCTGGAGCAGATCGTTCAGGAAGCGGCGGCCGAGCGGCGTAGGCGCGACTCGCCGGTGATCGCGCGCGATCAGCCCGCGGCGTTCCGCTTCATCGAGTTCGCGCAACACCGCATTGAGCGGCACGCCGGCGCGCTCCGCGAACAAGCCCACTTCAAACCCTTCCGTGAGCCGCAGCGCGTTCATCATGAATTCGAATCCGAGCTCGCGCGTGTAGACGGGCGATTCCGTCTGCACCGCCCGGCCTTTTAGCGCTTCCTCCATGTACTGCTTCGGCTGCTTGTAGCGCATCGCGCGCGTGACGCGGTCGGCAAACGAAATCTTGCTGTGCGCGCCGGCGCCGATACCCAGATAGTCGCCAAACGTCCAATAGTTGAGATTGTGCCTGCAATACGCTGCCGTCGATGGATGTGCCGGGTCGCGAATGCGCGCAAAAGCGGAAGTTTCGTAATGCACGTAGCCCCGCGCAGCCAGCAGCGACTCGGTCTCGTCCTGCATCGCCGCGGAGACGTCGTCGTCGGGTAGAGGCGGCGGAAAGCGGTGGAAATACGTGTTGGGCTCGATCGTGAGGTGATACACCGAAAGATGGGGCGGCGCGTATTCGAGCGCGCTTTCGATGTCGGCACGCGCCTCCGCCAATGTCTGTCCCGGCAAGGCGTACATGAGATCGAGATTGAAATTATCGAAATGGGTGCGCGCGATTTCGATTGCCCGCCGCGCTTCGCACTCGTCGTGGATGCGGCCCAGCGCCTCGAGATGGCGGGGGTTGAAGCTCTGTATTCCGACTGAGAGCCGGTTCACGCCGGCGGCGCGGTACGCCGCAAATTTTTCAGCTTCGAAGGTGCCGGGATTGGCTTCGAGCGTGATTTCCGTGTCCGCAGCGAGCGGCAGCCGCGCACGCACCGCACTCAGAATCGCATCGATGCTCCTGGCAGAGAACACGCTCGGCGTGCCGCCCCCGAAGAACACGCTGTAAATCCGCCGTCCCCACACCTGTGGCAGCGCCTGTTCGAGATCGGCGATCAAAGCTGCGATGTAGCGCTCTTCGGGCAGCACGCCGCGCGCTTCGTGCGAATTGAAATCGCAATACGGACACTTGCGCACACACCACGGAATGTGAATGTAGAGGGCGAGCGGCGGCAGCGCCGTGAAGCGTGGTGACGAAGGCAACAGGGCGGAAGATGCTGTAACGTTCACGTGAATCGACGCGGATCAGGTTAGGTCACTCAAGTTGGCCGCAGCCGGTCAAGCAGCGCCGAGAGCGCCCGGCCGCGGTGACTTAGTGCGTTCTTCTTTTCCGGTGCAAGTTCGGCGGCCGTGCAGCCCAATTCCCGCAAGTAAAAGTAGGGGTCGTAGCCGAAGCCGTTGCTGCCGCGCGGCATATCGATCACTTCACCGTGCCAGTGTCCCTCGACGATGAGGGGCGCGGGATCGTGGCCGCTCTGCATCAGCACGATCACGCAATAATAATGCGCACGGCGGTCAGGCTGGTCCTGAAGCAACGCGACGAGCTTTTCATTGTTGCGTCGGTCTTGCTCATCACGCGTCCCGGAGGCCGCATCGCCGGCAAACCGCGCAGAATGGACCCCCGGCTCGCCGCCGAGTGCGGCCACGCAGATGCCCGAATCGTCCGCCAACGCCGGCAGGCCGGAGTGCCGGCTCGCGTGCCGCGCTTTGGCGAGCGCATTTTCGAAGAAGGTCGCATGCGGCTCCCCGGTTTCCGCAATGCCGAGTTGCGATTGCGGAACGACCTCGATGTCGAGCGCCGCCAGCATATGCCCGAATTCACGCAACTTACCCGGGTTGCCGGACGCGATGACGATCCGCTTCATGTGCGATGGGGCGCTGAACGGCGCTCAACCGCGCAATGCGGACTTCTGCGCGGCAACGAGCGCCTGTATGCCCTGTTCGGCGAGGTCCATCATGGCATCGAGCGCGGCGCGCGAGAACGGTGCGCCCTCGGCAGTGCCCTGCACCTCGACCAGTCCGCCGCTGCCCGTCATCACGACGTTCATGTCGGTGCCGCATTGTGAATCCTCGACGTAATCGAGATCGATCACCGGCGTCCCGTCGTACACGCCGACCGATACCGCGGCGATGTGATCGCGGATCGGCGAGCCCGCGAGCAGCCCGCGCGCCTGCAGAGCGCTCACGGCATCGTGCAGCGCGACAAATGCGCCGGTGATGCTCGCCGTGCGCGTGCCGCCGTCGGCCTGGATCACGTCGCAGTCGAGCTGTATCGTGCGCTCGCCGAGTTTGTCCAGCGCGACCACCGCGCGCAGCGCCCTGCCGATGAGGCGCTGGATTTCCTGAGTGCGTCCAGACTGCTTGCCGCGCGCGGCCTCGCGGTCCATGCGCGTGCCGGTAGACCGCGGCAGCATGCCGTATTCGGCGGTAACCCAGCCCTGCGGCGTGCCCTTGAGGTGGGGCGGCTGCCGCTCGAGCACGCTTGCCGTGCAAATGACTTTGGTATCGCCGCATTCGATCAGCACCGAGCCCTCCGCATGGCGGGTGTAATGGCGCGCGATCCGCACTGCGCGCATTTCTCCGGGTTGTCTGCCGCTGGGTCGCATGGGATTCCCCATCTGTGCTATCGTTGAGTGGCCGAAATCGCGGTCGACCTTCGATTTCGAGCGACAATGGTAAACGGTGAGCGAAGCGCGGTAAACGCCGGGATTCCATGCCGCGCCCACCAGTCGCTCGCTTGCCGCTTGCCGCTCATCCCAGGCATCTTACTTACGAGTGGCTCAGCCCCATGATCTACAGCATGACCGGTTATGCGACGGGCGCGCGCGAGTTTCCCTTCGGCGTGCTGAATGTCGAACTGCGTTCGGTCAATCACCGCTATCTGGACATCCAGTTTCGAATGCCGGATGAGCTGCGCGTGATCGAACCGCAGTTGCGCGAGCTTTTGACCGCGAAGCTCAACCGCGGGAAGGTCGAGTGCCGCATCTCTTTCGCGGCTACCGCAGGGACCGCGCAACTCCCCGAACTGAACGAGGCGCTGCTGCAGCATCTGATCGCCCTCGGCGAACGCGTGCGCGCAACATTGCCTACGGCAATCGAAATGCGGATATCGGATGTGCTGCGCTGGCCCGGGATGCTGAGCACCGAGACGCTGCCCGTTGAAGAACTGAGCGCTGCCTGCAGCGAGCTGGTGCAGGCGGTGCTCTCCGACTTCACCCACTCGCGCGCGCGCGAAGGCGAGAAGTTGCGCGCGATGCTGGGCGAACGCGCTGCCGCGATGGAGGCGCGGGTTGCGGAAGTGGCACCGCGCATGCCGCAGGTGTTGAGCACGTTTCAGGAGAAGCTCGCGACCCGGCTCAAGGAAGCGCTGGCGAATGGCGATGAGGAGCGCATACGACAGGAAGTCGTGTTGTTCGCAAATCGCATCGATGTCGACGAGGAGCTGACGCGGCTTGCTACGCACATCGGCGAACTCAAGCGCATACTCGATCAGGGCGGCGTCGTCGGCAAGCGGCTCGACTTTCTCATGCAGGAGCTGAACCGTGAGGCCAATACGTTGGGCTCGAAGTCGGTCGACATCGCGGTCACGCAGGTTGCCATGGGGCTCAAGCTCCTGATCGAGCAGATGCGCGAGCAGATTCAGAACATTGAATAAGGGGCGGTCATGACGGGAGCGCTTTTTATCGTGAGCGCGCCTTCCGGCGGCGGCAAGACGAGCCTCGTCAGAGCGCTGCTCGCATCGGAGCCGGACGTAAAGCTTTCCATTTCGCACACGACCCGCCCGCCGCGCCCGGGAGAGGAGAACGGACGCGATTATCATTTCATCTCGGCGGACCAGTTCGAGCGCATGGCACGCGCCGGTGAATTCCTGGAAAGCGCGGAGATCTATGGCAACCGTTACGGGACCTCGCGCACGTGGATCTCGCGCGAGCTCGAGCGCGGCCAGGACGTGCTGCTCGAGATCGACTGGCAAGGCGCGCAGCAAGTCCGCAGCCTCGCGCAGGGCGCCGTGAGCGTCTTCATCCTGCCGCCTTCGCTGGAGGCGCTGGAGCAGCGGCTCAAGGGTCGCAGCCAGGACCAGCCCGACGCGATCGCGCGGCGACTCGCTGCGGCGCGCGAAGAGATCAGCCATCTGCGCGAGTTCGACTATGTTATTATTAACAAAGACTTTAACCGCGCGGCACTGGAACTGGCGAGCATCATCCGGGCCGAACGGCTCCGGCTTCCCCGCCAGCTCGCACGCAACGCGGATTTGATCAACGGCATGCAATGACAAAAGGCAACCCGTATGGCACGTATCACCGTAGACGATTGTCTGAAGCACATCCCCAACCGTTTCGAGATGTCGCTCGCCGCGACCTACCGCGCACGCCAGCTCACCAACGGCGCGCAGTCGATGCTCGAAGCGAATCGTGACAAACCCACCGTAATCGCACTGCGCGAGCTGGCCGCCGGCAAGTACGGATCCGAGATCCTGAACAAGGGCCAGACTTAGAGGATTCATGGGTGATGCCGCCACACTGTTCAAGGAGTGGTCCGGCTATCTGAAGCCGGACGACATCACGCAGCTCCAGTCTGCGTATCACTTCAGCGAGGCGGCGCACCAGGGGCAGTTCAGGCAGTCCGGCGAGCCGTACATCACCCACCCGCTCGCCGTCGCAAACATTCTCGCGCAGTGGCATCTCGACCCGCAGGCGCTCACTGCGGCGCTGCTCCATGACGTGATGGAGGACGCCGCCATCACCAAAACCGAAATCTCACGCAATTTCGGCAAGCCGGTGGCGGAACTGGTGGACGGCGTCTCGAAGCTCGACCGCATCGAGTTCGAAACGCACGAACGGGCACAAGCCGAGAACTTCCGCAAAATGCTGCTTGCAATGGCGCGTGACGTACGCGTCATCCTGATCAAGCTGGCGGACCGGCTCCACAACATGCGCACGCTGGAAGCGGTCGAACCGCCCAACCGCCGGCGCATCGCGCGCGAGACGCTCGACATCTACGCCCCGATCGCCAATCGCCTGGGGCTCAACAGCATCTACCAGGAACTCGAGGACCTTTCCTTCCGCCATCTTTATCCCGACCGCCAGCGCGTGCTCGCAAAAGCGGTCAAAGCGGCGCGCGGCAACCGCCGCGAAGTGGTGGGGAAGGTGCTGGACGCGATGAAGCGGCGGCTCAAGGAGAACAAGCTCGACGCGCAGGTGCACGGGCGCGAGAAGCATCTTTATTCGATCTACCGCAAGATGCGCGAGAAGCACCTTTCGTTCGCTCAGGTGCTCGACGTGTTCGGCTTCCGCATCATCGTGAACGACGTGCACGCGTGTTACATCGCGCTCGGCGCGCTCCACGGCCTGTTCAAGCCGATACCCGGCAAGTTCAAGGACTATATCGCGATCCCGAAGGCGAACGGCTATCAGTCGCTGCACACCACGCTATTCGGACCGTTCGGCACGCCGCTGGAGGTGCAGATCCGCACCAGCGAGATGCACAAAATCGCGGAAGCCGGTGTCGCCTCGCACTGGCTCTACAAGAGCTCCGATACTTCGCTTTCCGATCTGCAGAAGAAAACCCATCAGTGGCTGCAAAGCCTGCTGCAGATGCAGTCGGAGTCCGGCGACTCCGCTGAATTCCTCGAGCACCTCAAGGTCGATCTCTTCCCGGACGAAGTCTATGTGTTCACGCCGCGCGGGCAGATCCTGGCCCTGCCGCGCGGGGCGACGGCGGTGGACTTCGCGTACGCCGTGCACACCGACATCGGCAATCGTTGCGTCGCGGTCAAGATCAACCAGGAGCTGATGCCGCTCAGGACCGAGCTCAAGAACGGCGACCGCGTGGAGGTGATTACCGCGGCGCACGCAAAACCGAATCCGCTCTGGCTCAACTTTGTGGTCACCGGCAAGGCACGATCTGCGATCCGCCATTTCCTGAAGACGATGCACTTCGCGGAGTCGGTGCAGCTCGGCGAACGCCTGCTCAATCAGGCGCTCGCCAATTTCAAGGCAAACGCATCGGGCGTCAAGGATGGGCAGTGGGAAAAACTCGTGCGGGAATCGAACGCGAAGTCGCGCGATGAGATCCTCTCCGACATCGGGCTCGGCAAGCGGCTGAGCGCTGTGGTCGCGCGTAAGCTGCTCTCGCTCGGTGAAGCGGCTTCGGTGGAAGCGGCCGCCGCAGGATCGGTGGTGATCCACGGTTCCGAAGGCATGGCGGTGCAGTTCGCACGATGCTGCAAACCGATTCCCGGCGATCCCATCATCGGCCTGATCAGCAAGGGCCAGGGGATGGTGATCCACACGCACGACTGCCCGGTGATCGCACGTACGCGCGCGGACCCCGATCGACTCCTCGACGTCGCATGGGCAACCGAAACACGGAAGCTCTTCGAGGTAAGCATCAAGCTCGTCGTGGCGAACCGCCGCGGCGTGCTCGCTCAGGTCGCCGCTGAAATCGCGGAAGGCGGCTCGAATATTCAGAACGTTTCCGTCAATCCCGGAGATGACGGCACGTACACCGACATGCTCTTTACACTTCAGGTCTCCAGCCGCCTGCATCTGGCGCGCATACTGCGCGCGCTGCGCCGCATCCCCGAAGTCGTCCGGATCAATCGCGTCAAAGGTTGAGACGCGCTCGCGAAGCGGCTACTTTCGGACGGTGCGTTCGCCCAGTTGCATTCCGATCAGTTTCACGAGCTCTTCCACCGGAAACGGCTTCGCGAGATGTGCCTGGAATCCACTGCCGATCGCCCGATCGCGTGCCTCTACGCCGGCGTAACCGGTAACGGCGACCGCAGGCGGTGCCGTGTCGGATCCATGCAACGTGCGTAAGCGCTTCAGCAGCGAGAATCCATCTTCTCCCGGCATCGCCAGGTCGAGAACGAGCACATCCGCTTTCCAGTCCGATGCGATGTCGCATGCCGCATCGCCAGTGAGGGCGCATTTGACCGCAGCGCCTTCCGCCTGCAATATCATCGCCAGCATATCGAGCGTATCCGAGTTGTCGTCCACCACCAGTATCCGTACTCCCGCGAGCGAACCCACCGGCGCCGCGGTTTTGTCGGGGATGACTTCCACGGAACGTGTAAGCGGCAGTATCACGGTAAATGTGGAGCCCCGCCCCGGCCCGGGGCTCGTCGCTTGCACCGTGCCGCCGTGCATCTCCACGATGGAGCGCACAATGGCGAGTCCCAGACCCAGGCCGCCATGCCGCCGGCGATCGGAGCTGTCCGCCTGCCAGAACCGGTCGAACAGGTGCGGCAGCGCTTCCGGCGGAATGCCCTCTCCGTTATCGGAGACTTCCACCCGCGCATTCTGACCGCTCTGCGCCAGAGACACTGAAATGCGCCCCTCCGCGCGCGTGAACTTCAAGGCGTTCGACAGCAGGTTATTGAATACCTGCGCGAGCCGTGCCTCGCTGCCCAGCACGATCGACGTGCCGGGTCGCATCGAAACCTGCAATTCGATCGATTTTGCCGCCGCGGCCGGTCGCTGCGATTCAATGGCGGATGCGAGCACCTGCTCGACATGAACCGGAAGCAGATCGAGCTTCATCTTGCCGGCAACGATTTGCGACACGTCCAGCAGATCATTGACCAGACGGATCTGAAGCTGGGCATTGCGTTCTATCGTTTCGAACGCGGCCGCCTGCTGTGCGGTGGTGAGCCGTCCCATGCGTATCAGCTCGATCCATCCCAGCATCGCGGTAAGCGGCGTGCGCAGCTCGTGGCTGAGAATTGCGAGGAACTCATCCTTGATGCGCCCGGCCTCTTCGGCCGAGCGCTGGCGCGCCTGCGCCTGCCGCAGCAAGGCATCGCGCTCCGCCTCCGTCTTCCGGCGCTCGGTCACGTCCAGCGCCACCCCGATGAGGCGGCCTGAGATCCCGGGATCGCCGCGCCTCAGCATGCCATGCACCGAGAGGCATCGCCTCTCCCCGTCGTCGGCGCGGGTGATCCAGTGCTCGTGCTGGAATGGCGTGCCCGCGTCGACCACGCGATCGATTGCGCGTCGAAACGCTTCGCGGTCAACCGGCGTGATGCGCTCGAGCCATGCTGCGAGCGAGGCCTGCATCCCTCCCGGAGGATAGCCCATCAGCGCGTGGAACTGGTCGCTCCAGATTCCTGAGCCCGTTGCCACGTCGATGTCCCACGTCGCGATGCTGGCGGCCTCCATCGCGAGCCGCATGCGTTCTTCGCTGGCAACCAGCCGGTCTTCTGCGCGGCGCAGCCTCACCAGCGTGCGCACTGCGCTCAGCAACTCCTGTTGTTCCACCGGCTCGGCGAGATAAATGTCGGCGCCTGCATTCAGGCTTTCCGTCTCTATATCCAGATACGTGGCCGAAATATGGATGATGCCGATGCGCTGCGCCCATGCATCGCGGCGCAACTGGCGGCATACGTCCAGGCCGCTCATGTCGGGCAGCTTGATATCGAGGAGAAGCAGGGACGGATGCTGCTCGCGCGCCAGCGTGATCGCGCTCTGTCCCGTGGCCGCTTCGATGACCTCAAAGCCGGCATTGCGCAGTGCCCGCGAGCGGATATAGCGGTTCGCCGGGTTATCATCGACATTGAGTACGGTCGTTTGCATGGTCAACTCACAGGTTTAACGGCTGCAAGAGCCGCCATCAGTGTTTCGCGCCTCAAATCGCGCTTTGAGAGTACGTCGTCTGCATCGCGCATCAGCGCCGCGCGCGAGGACTGGGACATTTCTTCCGACGTCAACACAACCACGGGAATCCCGGTGGTCGCCGGTGAACCGGCGAGCTCGCGCAGTACATCCTCCCCCCGACGGTCCGGCAGATTGAGATCGAGCACGATGATCCGGGGCTGCATGGTGCTCGCCACCCGGAGGCCCTCGCGCGCATCGGCCGCTTCGAGCAGCTGGTAGGGCAAGTGCTCGCACATCTTGCGCACGGTGTAGCGCGCCGCCGGATCGTCGTCTATCACCAGTATTCGCGGCCGGGTCAGCCGGTTTAACGTCTCGATGAGCGCCGTGCGTCCGATCGGCTTACGGAGATACGCATCCGCGCCCAAAGCGAAACCTTTCTGGGGGTCATCAACGTTCGAGGCGACGATCACCGGAAGCGCCGCATGCTCGGCTGTGGATTTCAGTTCGCCCAGCCAACGCCACGTCGTTTCACCTCCCATCACGATGTCGAGCATGACCGCCGCCGGGCGTAACCGCGCGAGGAGTTCCGTCGCGTGCCGCAGCGTGCGCGCAGACACCAGCAAATAGGGTGTACCGCGGGCGATCTTCTCGTAATACGCGAATGTGTCCGGCTCGTCTTCCACGACGAGTATCGGAATGCGCCCGGGATCCTCCAGCGTTTCCTCGGCAGGAAACGCGACTTCCTCTACCGGCGCATAACGAACCGGCACCGTGAGCGAAAACGTCGAACCTTCGCCCGGAACGCTGACAACAGCGACGTTGCCGCCGAGCAGGCCGGCGAGTTTCCTGCACAACGGCAGGCCAAGACCCGTGCCCTTGCTCCTTGCCTGCATGGGTCCGTGGACCTGCACGAATTCCTCGAAGATCTTTTCCTGGTCCTGGGCCGCAATGCCGATTCCGGTGTCCGTCACGGACAACGTGACTCGATCGCCGTCGGGCGATATCTCGGCGGCGACGCGTATTTCGCCGCGTTCGGTAAACTTGAGCGCATTCGAAATGAAATTGCGCAGAATCTGCGATATTTTGCCTTCGTCGGAATAGATCGGCGGCAGTTCGTCGACTTCATCGAAGCGCAAGGCCACCGTGTCGGTCACGAGCAGAGGTCTCAGCATTCCGCGCAGGGCGCTGAAAAGGTTCGCGACCGAGAATTCGACCGCATGCACTTCCGTTTTTCCGGCTTCGATCTTGGCGAGGTCGAGCAGATCGTCGATCAGCTCGGTGAGGTCGTCTGCCGCTTTGCGTATGAAGTTGAGTTGGGTGGCCTGCTCTTCCGTCAGGGGTCCGTCGGTGCGATCGAGCAGAAGCGTGGTGAGCGCACGGACCGAATTGAGCGGCGTGCGAAATTCGTGACTCATGTTCGATAGAAAGCGGGTCTTCGTCTCATCGGCGCGCCGCAACGAATCCGCCCGCTCTTCGAGCTCGGCATAGAGCGCGACGACACCGCGGTTGGTGTCTTCGAGCTCGCGGTTGAGCGCCAACAGTTCCTCCTGGCGTTCGCGCAACTCCCCAAGCGTGCGCATCAGCTCGCGGTTTTGCTGCTGGACTTCGTCGAGCGGCGAAACGCCGGTCCCTGTGATGAGCACCTTCCCCAGATCCGCAAGCGCTGCGGCATCCACCAGCCGCGCCCCCTTTGGAAAGATCTTTTTGAGGACCACCGTGGTGCCCTGCCCGGAGGAGGCGATCGTGAAATGGTCCATCAACCGCCGAGCGCCGATAATGCCGAGTCCCATGCCGGTCTCAGACCGGTATTGCCCGCTGAGCACTGTCTGCACGTCGTGGATGCCGGGGCCCGTATCCTGCACCCGGATGGCGAGCACCTGCGGCAAACGCATGCCTTCGATGTCGAACTCGACCTGGCCGTGGCCGGCGTAACGCAACGCATTGCGCGCGATCTCGGATACGGACGTCGCGATGCGCGCCTGGTCCTGCACGTCGAATCCAAGCTGTTCGGCGATCTGCCGCGCGCGCTGTCGTGCCGTCACGACATCCTGCTCGCTGCGCAACGCTACGGTCATGATCCGCATCGTCATGCCCGCCCCGAGCGCCGTACGGCCAACACC
>DATFGD010000434.1:0-4049 GCA_035249725.1 Burkholderiales bacterium | reverse complement strand
GCCGCTGCGCACCACCTTGATCAATTCACGGGTCGAAGGCCAGAAGCGCTTGTTCTGCCCGACACCCAGCGGGACGCCCGCGCGCTTGGTCGCCGCCACCGCACGCTCGGCGTCCGCGTGTGTCAGTGAAAGCGGTTTTTCACAAAACACCGGTTTCTTCGCTGCTGCAACCCGTACGATCTGGTCGGCATGCAAAGAGTGCGGGGTCGCCAGCACCACTGCCTGGACCTGCGGATCGGCCAGCGCCTCTTCCAGGTCCGTGGTGAGACGGAATCCGAGCTTCGATGCAAGCTCGCGTACCGTGTCGGGCTCCTTGCTGACACCGTGCACGAAACGGATGCGCTCGCTCTTCCCCTGGACCGCGTTGACGAGATTTTTTCCCCACCAGCCGAGGCCGATGATCGCCGCCTTAAGCATCGATGCTCCTATTGAAACGGATGACTAACGCACGACGAGCATTTGCAGCGCGGGCTCGATGATGTCATCCGCGATCTTCTTCAATTCATCCGGCGTGCGGTTCTGGATCGGGTGCGGCACGAACAGCACCGCCGGCTCGAATCCGAGCGCTTGCGATTGCGTCTCCAATGCATTTCGGAATTCCGCCGTGACGACGGATATGCCGGGAATACCGCGTGCATCGAGTGTCATGAGGTCGTGCAGACTGCACGACGTGCACGACCCTCAATCCGATAGCGCGATCAGGACGACGTCGGCCTCATTCACCACCTTGTCGATCACTTCAGCCGGCGCCACCTTGGCGTTGGTCGGCTTGGCATAACGCTTGACCTTCAATTTGCGCTCGGCAAAGCGCGTCTCCACGCGATCGAGAAACTCGTCGCTCCGCGTCTTGCCGATCTCGAAGAGCGCGATCGTGAGCCCGTCGAGCGATTTCGGCGGTTTTCTGCGCTCGCGCTTGAGCGGCGAAGTCTCCGCCGTCGGATCGCGCAGCCAGAGTTGGGTCGTCATGTTCGCACCTCCTTCGTCACAGGTTGCAGTTCGTCGCGTTTGCGGCCGGCGAGCCATCCCGGGAGAATGGCGGAGAAGAGGCCCGCGGCCCCGCCGGCGCGCACAATCATCAAACCGTCTTCATGAAATTTTGGCACGCGCTCGTCGGCACGGCTCGCGGGAATACCCTCGCCCACGCCGTCCGCGCCAGCGACGAGTTCATTCCCGGGCCGGATCGTCGCTTCGTAGAGTGCGCGCTCGATGCGCTTTCGGTCCCACCCGGATTCGCGATAAATCGCGTAATGCTCGGGCGAGAGCACGAGTATCGCGCGCGCCGACTGCACGAGCTTGGGATGCCCGATTTTCACCAGCGACATCGCAAGCGAACGGGTGAGGGCCTCCGCCGTGCGCGACTTCTGATCGACGAACGCTTCCACCCCGTGCCCCTGAAACAGCGTGACGGTCGATGCGCCGCGCGAGAACCCGCGCGCGACCGAGAGCGGCTCCCACGCTTCATCGGACTCGTCTTCGGCGAAGCAGAGTGTGTACTTGCTCGGCGCGCCCAGGGTGGCCCGGTCCGCTTCGCCCGGCCGGCCCCCGCCGACGTTGCGCACGATCAGATTCAACGCGCGGCCGATGGACGCATTGGCGCGATTGCCCTGCCCGAGCGCGTTGAGCCCCGAGTTCATCCCGAGCTTCCGCGCAATCGGCCCGTTGACGATGATGATCGGCGCTGAAAAGTACGTCGTCGCGAGCAAACCGTGCAGCGTGAACACGGGCTCCAGCGCGGCCTCGAGCGCTGAGAGCAGCACCGGCATGTATTCAGGGCGGCATCCTGCCAGCACGGCGTTGATTGCGACTTTTTCTATCGTGCACTCGGCGAGATTCGGTGGGATGCGGCCGACGATTTCCGTTGGCGAACGGGTTGTGCCTTTGAGCATGCGCGCGACCCGCGCATCGGTAGGCGGTGTAACCGGCAGTCCATCGCTCCAGCCGCGCTCAAAGCAGACTTCCATTGGATCGTCATGCTCGCCGTACTCGATCTTGCGCGCGGCGAGTGCTATGCCACCGCTGTACCGCGCTTCCAGTTTCTCGGCCACCCCGGGCTCGAGCGTGCGCGACCCTCACCCAGGGCGAAAAGCGGGTAGATCGGCGCCCAAGTCGCGTATGCCGGTCAGCCTGCGCCAGCCGTCCCGGTCCCAACCCGCGACGCGCTCCGTTTCGCGGCCGCCGGCGAAGCGGATCAGCGTTGGCGTCGCCTCGATCGCATTGCGCCACGAGTGCTCGAGCTCGCGGTCGTCCACGACATCCTCCACACCGGCCGGAAAACCCGGATCGTCCTGCGAGACCACGCTGAATCGAGGTAGCGTGCGCGCGAGGTGCTGCATTTGTGATTCAATCAGCACGCACGTGGGGCATTCGCGTTTGACAAAAGCGACGACACCGTCAGTGATCATCAGGATTCCCTTCGAATTACGGTCGTTCCGCGGATGCGCTCGATTCTAACGCCAGTCCTGCTGGCGTGATAAGCTTTCTCGCGCATGAGCGTCTGCAACGATCCCGTGCGAACAACTCCTGATCTTCCCCGACGGCGTGCGCTCAAGCTGCTTGCAGGAGGAATGCTGGCCATGTCTCAAACTGCTCCGTCAACCGCTGAGAAAACGAATGCCATGCTGACGCGACCGATCGCGCGCAGCGGTGAACGCTTACCGGTCATTGGTCTCGGCACCTGGCAGACATTCGATGTCGGCCCCAGCGCGCCCGAACGCGCGGAACTCAAGAGCGTGCTGAGCGCGCTCGTCGAACAGGGCGGGAAGGTCGTCGATTCGTCTCCGATGTACGGGCAGGCGGAGCGCGTCGTCGGCGATCTTGCCGCCGACCTCAGTCTGCACCCGAAGCTCTTCATCGCAACCAAGGTGTGGACCCGCGGGCGCGAGGCCGGCATCCGCCAGATGGAAAATTCGTTCAAGCTGCTCCGCGCGCAACGCATCGATCTCATGCAGGTCCACAACCTGCTCGATCTCGCCACGCACGTGAAAACGCTGCGGGAATGGAAAACCGCCGGCCGTATCCGCTATCTTGGCATCACGCACTACCACGAAGGCGCTCACAGCGATCTTGAGCGGCTGGTGAAGACGCGCGAGTACGACTTCGTGCAGTTCAATTATTCGATGACCGAACGCGAAGCCGAGGACCGCCTGCTGCCAGCCTGTGCGGATAGCGGGACGGCGGTCATCATCAACCGCCCTTTCGCTCAGGCCAGCCTCTTCGGCAAGGTGAAAGGCAAGCCGCTGCCGCCGTGGGCGGCCGAAATCGACTGCACGAGCTGGGCGCAGTTTTTCCTTAAGTATCTGGTAGGCCACCCGGCGGTGACCTGCGTCATACCCGGTACGCGGCGCGTCGCGCACTTGAAGGACAACATGCAGGCCGGTATGGGGCGGCTGCCGGATGCGGCGGCGCGCAAGCGCATGGTGGAATACATCGAGCGGTTATGACACCAGAGAACGAACAATGCGCGAAGGCCGCGCTTGCGGCGATGTAACCCAGTTCACGCCAAGCACAACGGGGCTTCGGCCCCGTTTTCTTTTTCCGTGAGCGCCGCTCGAAACACCTTTCCTACGTCAGCGTTCTTGAACCTTTGGTCCCGCACGCATTACCAAGCTTATATGACGCGATATTCGGCCCTGACAATTCTGCTTCGGTTCGCCGCCCTCGCCTGCTGTCTCCTCGTGATCTCGGGCTGCAGCATGATACGCCTCGGGTACGGGCATCTCGATACATATGCGGCGTGGAAGGCCAACGAGTATTTCGGTCTTGAACCAGAGCAGAAAGAAGAGTTCGTACGGCGGTTCAATCGCCTCCATGAATGGCATCGTTACGAGGAACTTCCCGATTATGCCGTCTTTCTCGCACAAGTACGCGCGCGCCTCGACAAGCCGCTCCAGCACGAGGACATCGAATGGGTCATAGAAGGGGCCCGGGCACGCTATGCCCGTATCGTCACACGCGCGAGCGATGATGCAGCGGCGCTGCTTTTCACGATCACGCCCGCTCAGCTCGAGGCGCTGAAGCGGCAATGGGGCAAGGACAACCAGCGCTTCGCC
>DATFGD010000433.1:0-2697 GCA_035249725.1 Burkholderiales bacterium | reverse complement strand
CGATGAGGTCATGACGACGACCGGTATGCGGCGCGTGCGCTCATCCTGCTTGATACCCTTCAACACTTCGATACCGTCCACGCGCGGCATCTTCAGATCGAGCAGCACGAGACGCGGGAGCACGTCCTCGCGATCGACGTACGGCCCGCGCCGGAAGAGATAATCGAGCGCCTGCTCGCCGTCTTTAAGCCACAGCAGCTTGTTCGCGAGCCCACCCTTTTTCAGGGCGCGGATCGTCAATTCCGCATCGAGCGGATTGTCCTCGACCAGCAGAATTTCGACCTGTTCAAATGGTTCCATCGGCCTGCCCCCTCAGCGCCATGCGCTTCGTTATGTTAGGCATTTCAAGTGCTCTTCGGTAAGGTAAAGTAGAACGTCGCCCCTTCGTTGAGTTTGCTGTCCGCCCATACGCGCCCGCCGTGGCGGGTCACGATCCGCTGCACCAGTGCGAGTCCCACGCCCGTGCCCGGGAACTCGCTGGCATCGTGCAGCCGCTGAAACACGCCATACAGTTTGGATTGATAGCGCGGATCGAATCCGACACCGTTGTCGCGGACGAAATAGACGTGCTCCATCTCGTCGCTGATTGCGCTCACCTCGATGCACGGCTTCGCTGCCTTCGAGCTGAACTTGAGCGCGTTCGCGATCAGGTTGGCCCACACCTGCCCAACCAGGCTCCGGTCGCCGCGGGCGCGGGGCAGTGCGCCAAGATGGAGCTCGACGGTATTGGTGGGATGCTGCGCGAGCAGGCTCTCGTAGGTCGTGCGTGCGAGCTGCGTCATGTCGATATCGGTCGTCTGCATCGCCTGCCGCCCCATGCGCGAAAACGCGAGCAGGTCATCGATCAGGGCGCCCATACGATGCGCCTCGCTCTGCACGATCCCGAGCAGACGTTGCGACTCCGGATCGAGCTTCTGATCGTGCTCTTCGGCGAGCATGCGGGAGAAGCCGATGATCGCGCGGACCGGCGCCCGCAAGTCGTGCGATACGGAGTAGCTGAAGCTCTCCAGTTCCTTGTTCGCCGCTTCGAGCTGTGCCGTGCGTGCATCCACCCGCTGCTCGAGTTCGATGTTGAGTTCGCGTAACTGGTCCTCCGCGCGCGCGCGCTCGGCCATCTCGCGACCCAGCGTGATGTTCGAGGCTTCGAGCGCCTCCTGCCGCCGGCCGACCTCTCCCAGCATGTCGTTGATCGCGTCCACCAGATAGCCGATCTCGTCCTCCGTGGTCTTGCGCACCCGCAGCGAGAAGTCGCGCTTTTCCATGACCTGCCGGGCGACATCCGAGATGGCGAGTATCGGCTTGGTCACGGTAGCCTGCAGCCATGTCGAGATCAATACCGCCACGAGCAGGCTCAACACCAGTACCGCGCCCAGAATGCTGAGGTAATCGGTGAGGCGGCCCAGCAGCTTGTAGTCGCCCCGCAAGTATACGGTTCCCAGGATCTCGTTGTTCTCCACTATGCGTTTGTAATAGACGATCATATTGCCCGACACGCGCGGGCCTTCGAACTCCGGCAGAGCCGGTACGCTGGTTACCGCGTCTGCGCCGCGCTGGTAGCTCGCAAAGAGCTTGCCCTTCGCGTTATAGATTGCGGCCACCGCGATTTCAGGACGCACCCTGAGGAGCGCGAGATACTCGCGCGCCGATTTGGGATCGTTGAACGCGAGCGCCGGCGCACTCGCCCGGCCGATCAGTTCCGCCTGCGTACTGAGATCGTTGACCCACGACTGCTCATAGGTGCGCAGGTCATAGATCACCATTGCGGCTCCCGCCACGAGCAGCGCCGCCGCGGTCGTGGCGAGCACCACCATGACGATCTTGTAGCGTATCGAGCGCGCAAGCCGCCGCAGCATCTAGGGCGTCCCCGAATAAACTTGTTGAGCCACGGCGAGCAGCCGGGAGCTGAGCGTGAGTCCGGCTCTGCGCGCCGCCTCGAGCGCAACCTCGAAGCGGACACGTCCGTCCACGAGGACGAAATTCACCATGCCGCCTTCCGCGAGCGCGCCATCCCACTCGGTGACGACGAGCACCGGATGCGGCCGCGTTTTGGCAACAACGTCCTTGAGGCGATTGCGCTGCTCGCGTCCGACGAACAGCACGTGCACACCCTCGAGCGGGCCGCCCGGTTTGACCTGAGCCACGGTTATGGGGCGATTGTGAACGGTGCGCCCCTGTACGGTCCGGGACAGTTCCGCGGCGAGCGCTTCAGCGCCCAGGACGCCGATGGTGAATGGTGTATCCGCTTTCGGTGAGGCACCGGCCGGCCACTCGACATAGCCGGCGATCTTGTACAGAAATGCCGCTTTGACGCGATGCTCGAGCGTGGCTCCGTCGTCCGCCGCCGGCGTGTCGCCCGCCTGCCATCCCGCAGCGCCCGCAAGGAGCGCCATGAGCGTCAGGGCCCGGGTCCGCCATGCCCGTCGTGCAGAATCCCCACCCATTCCGCCCTCTTCGCGTCCTTCCTTTATCCGCTCAGGCCGGCGTTGACGCGCGGCGCTTCGAAGCGCGCACCATGATGAACACTATTTGTGCGGCGCGCAATGCGGCAAAATTCATTCCCGCACGCGGGTCCGGCGACATTGCGGTGCAGGTGACGGAACCGCATTACACGCCAGTCAGTTTGGAGTTCGCCAGCGTCAGGCGCTCGACCAGCACGCGCAGGAACGCGCGATCGAAATTGAGGCGGCAAAGCTCGCT
>DATFGD010000432.1:0-2883 GCA_035249725.1 Burkholderiales bacterium | reverse complement strand
AGAACCGTGCCATTATTCATATACCGAGCGCGATCAAGGCGTTGGCTCAGCGCACCGGGCCGAGGCGGGATGAATTGTGTCGTTAACTGGCGACGTCTGGTGGGAGTCGATCCCGTAGCACGATGAATTATCGACCAATCCCGCTTTTCAAGGCGGCGACACACATACAAAAAAAGGGCGGCCTGAGCCGCCCTGGTGACTGGTGGCGTCCGACGCGCTAGAAGCCGCTCCCGATGATGCCGCCGACGACCGCACCGATCGCCGTAGCAGCGGCTCTTCCGTCGCCGTGCCCGACCTGGTTGCCGAGAGCGGCGCCGATCACTGCGCCACCGATGGCGCCGATGGGATTGGGGCCGGAATGGGCGGGCGGCGCACCATAGTATGGATCGTCGTAAACCGGCTCACCGTAGTAGGGCGGGTACTGGGGCGCGGCCACCGGACGTTCGACGTAAACCGGCCGCTCCACGTAGACCGGCCGCTCAACATAGACCGGGCGTTCCACCACGACGCGGCGCTCGACATAAACCGGGCGTTGGACGACCACGCGGCGTTCGACGACCGCCGGTCGCCGCACGACGGTTTCCCGAACGACGGGGCGGTGACGCTGTTCGTACGCAAAATCGCGATCGTGGCGATCAGCGTAGCGATACGGCCTCGGACCATCCCGTTCGGCGAATGCCGGACCCGCAAGGGCGAGCAGCGCGCCGGCCGACAACATGCAGACTGTTTTCTTCGCGTTCATGGCACACACTCCTTTCGTTGATGCCTGCTCATTACAACGCCGCACGTGCGCATCCGCCAGTAAGGAAGTGCAACAGTCTGTAAATCGGTTACGCGTCTGTTACATCTCGCGCTGCACCGTCTCGGCTTTCCGGCGGCGAACCGTTGTCCAACACCCTATGTCTGATGACATATGGAAACGATCATCCGCTGCGACACCTGCGGCGAGACGCAGCGCATGGCGCAACCCGGGCCTGGCGAGGTTGCGGAATGTTGCCGCTGCAGGGCGCTGCTTGCGCGTGCAGATGCACCGGGCGGCCTTGAGCGTGTGGCGGCCTTTTCACTGGCCGCGCTGGCGTTCTACGTCCCGGCGAACATCTATCCGATCCTGCGGATGAATTTTTATGGCGCCTATTCCGAAAGCACCGTCTGGGACGGCTGCGTTGCGCTCGCGCGGGACGGGCAGTGGATCGTCGCGGCAGTCGTGTTTTCCGCGAGCATTGCGATCCCGCTCGTGAAACTGCTGGGGCTTTCTTATCTCGCCGTCATGGCAAAAGTGCGTTCGACGCACCGGCGCCTGGAACGCACACGCCTCTACCGACTGATCGATGTGATCGGTCCGTGGGCCATGCTCGACGTTTTTCTGGTTGCAGTGCTGGTCGCGCTCGTGCGCCTGGAAAGGTTGGCCACGGTGCTGCCCGGCCCCGGGCTCGTGGCGTTCACCGCGGTCGTGGTGTTCACGATGTTGGCATCGTCGAGTTTTGATCCACGCCTCATTTGGGAAAGGAAGCGTGCCGGCGCATGAGCGAACATGAAAACCAGCGCGTCCCGCACGCGCTTCCTGAAGCGCGCATCACGCGACGACGCTGGCAATTTTCCATCGTCTGGATCGTTCCGCTGATCGCCGTAGTGACGGCCGGCGTGCTTGTGTACGACCACGTGCGGGAATGGGGGCCGGAGATTGCCATCCGGTTCAGCGACGCAGGCGGCGTGCGCACCGGCCAGACCCAGCTCAAGTACCGCGGCATTCCGATCGGCGATGTCATTGCCGTCGAGCTGAGTCCGGATCAGCGTTATGCGATTGTCAAGGCGCAACTGCGGCGCTCCGCGGCGGGTATCGCGCGTGACGGATCGGTTTTCTGGATCGTCCGGCCGCAGGTGGGACTCGAGAACATCACGGGCCTGGGCACCGTGCTGACCGGACCGGAGATACACGTGCTGCCCGGCAGCGGCGAACCCGCGTCTGTTTTTACCGGACTGGAAGGCGTTCCGACTGCCATCGACCCGACCGGGCTCAAAGTCGTGCTGCGCACGAGCCAGCTCAGCGGACTGCGGCCGAACGCGCCGGTTTACTACCGCGGAATTGAGGTGGGCGCCGTCGAAGCCGTGCGCCTTACCGATGATGCCGCCGCCGTGGACGTACATGCGGTGATCCGCAAGCGCTACGCGAGGCTGGTGCGCAGCAGTTCCAGGTTTTGGGTCGTGGGCGGCCTCGATGTCAGCGCGGGACTGTTGCGCGGCCTGGAGTTGAAGGTCGAATCATTTAAATCGCTGCTCGTGCCCGGCATCGCATTCGCGACGCCGGATGATGCGAGCAAGCCGGCGCCGAGCGGCATGGGATTTCTGCTCTACGATGCGCCGCGCAAGGAGTGGCTCGAGTGGGCGCCCAAAATTCCGTTGCCGAAATCAGGAGTCGCCGGGGCCACGCACTGACGCTGCGAAAAAACCACCGTTCCGCTCACGTGGCATATGCTAGTATTGACCGCGCAAGAAGGCGGTTGTTGACGCCGCTATAAGCCCCATGACGCCTCCAGTGTAATGGCCAAATGTTGAATCCAGATTCCACCGGCAACGAACGAAACATCCCGCGCATCGAGCGCAGAAAGACCGATCTCTCCACCGTGCAGGCGTGGGAGGCGTTGGCCGCGACCGAGGCCGAACTCTGCGCCGTCCGCGCCAAATTCGCCAGCGCCACCGAAGCGCTCGAAGCGGCGCGCGAGCGGGAGGACCGTCTCCTCACGATGCTCGAAAAACGGCAAGTCCGTTTGCCGCACGTCGTCCTGACGGTTGCCGCAACAGCAGTCATCACGTTGGTCCTTACCCTTGTCGCTGTGCACTACCAGGATGCGCTCGGCCTCACCGTCGCAAGCCGCACGTCGGTCG
>DATFGD010000431.1:0-3729 GCA_035249725.1 Burkholderiales bacterium | reverse complement strand
TATCGGATCGGCGCTTTCCGCGATCTCGACTTCGCGAGCGCGTGTGTCGGGCCAGCCGGTGACCGGCAGAATGGTTCGCAGTGCGTCGTAGCTCATGATGTGGACCGCTCCTGTATCTCTGACTTCGCTATGCTAACCTTTCGTGCGCGACGCAGGGCATTGCGCGCCACAAGAGAGAATAAACTTCGGAGATTTGCGAATGCGCATCACATCCATCGGCACCGCGCTCGTCGCCGGCGTCCTTTTCGTTTTCAGTGTGGGCGGCGCTGCACGCGCGGCACAGGCGCAGCAGTACCCCACGAAGCCGATCCGCGTCGTGGCGCCTTTCCCGGCCGGCGGCACGGCCGACTTTCTCGCACGCCTGCTGGCGGAAAAGTTGACGCAGACCTGGAGCCAGCAGGTCGTCGTCGACAACCGCTCGGGCGCCGGCGGCGTGATCGGCACGGACATCGTCGCGAAGGCCCAGCGCGACGGCTACACGCTGCTCATGAGCGCGATCGGGCATGCGGCCAACCCCACGCTCTACAGGAAGCTTCCGTACGATACGTTGCGTGATTTCGCGCCCATCACGCTCATTGCGGACGTGCCGCTCGTCGTCGTGCTCAATCCCAAGCTGAGTGCGAATTCGGTGAAGGAACTGATCGCGTTGGCGCGCGCGAAACCCGGGCAGCTCAATTTCGCCGCCGGCGGCGTGGGCGCCTCTTCGCACTGGGCGGGAGAGCTGTTTCGCAGCGCGGGCAAGATCGAATGGAATACCGTGCAATACAAAGGCGGCGGCCCGTCGCTGGTCGCGGTATTGAGCGGCGAATCCCACCTCATGTTCAGTCCCATGCCGTCGTGCATCGCGCTGGTGAAGGCGGGCCGGTTGAAAGCGATCGCGATCACCAACCCGAAGCGGATGTCGCAGATGCCCGATGTCCCGACGATCGCCGAAGCGGGGCTCCCCAATTATGAATTTCAGGCGTGGTACGGGCTTCTGGCGCCGGCAGGCGTCCCGCAACCGATCCTCGAGAAGCTCAACCGCGATTTCAACGCCGCCCTCGACGACCCGTCGACCCGCAGCGCCATGACGGCACGCGGCGCCGAGCCGCTGGGCGGCAGCATGAAAGAGTTTTCGGAGTTCCTGCGGCGCGAAGTCAAAAAGTACGCGGAAGTCGCCCGGGACGCCGGCATCAGGGCGCAATAGGGAAAACATGCTCAAGCAGAAATCATCGGAGTATCGCGGCTACCGCAATCCCGGCATACGCTTGCGCGAGGAGATGCTGCCGCAGTTGAAGCAGCTCTACGGGGCGCATACGCACGAGATGCTGCCGGCGGTGCACGCGTTCGACAAGGCGCATACGGTGATGCTGGTCGAAGAAGGCCTGCTCGATCCTGCGGCGGGCGCCGCTGTCCTGCGCGCACTGCGCAAAATGGAAACCGAAGGCGTGGTCGAGCTGCGCGCCAAAGTCGGCGGCGGCCTGCATTCAGGCGAGCATTACGTGATCCGGCTGCTGGGAGAGGAAATCGGCGGGCAGTTTCATCTCGCCCGCAGTTCGGGCGATTTGAGCTCGGTCGCGATCAACGTGCTCCAGCGCGAGCGGCTGTTGAAAGTGATGCGCGAAGTGAACCGCCTGCGGCGCGTGCTGATCGAGCTTGCGCGCGGCCATACCGATACGATCCTTCCCGGATACAGCTTCGGCCAGCACGCCCAGCCGATGACCCTCGGTCACCTGTGGCTCTCGTGGGCGGCGACGCTGGCACGCGATTTTGCGCGCCTTCATGGCGCTTATACGCGGGTGAACGTGAGCGCCGCCGGGGCTGCGATCATGGTGGGATCGAACTTCCTGGTAAACCGCGAGCGCACCGCGGAGTTGCTCGGCTTCGACGCAGTCCACGAAAACTGCGCCGATGCGATCCTGGAACTCAACGCCGACGACAGCCTGGAAACGCCGGCGGTCGTCGCGGTGCTCTATCACTCGCTCGCCAAATGGGCCGACGACCTGATTCAGTGGAGTACGACCGAGTACAACTTCGTGGACGTCCCGGACCGCTACTGCAACACGTCCTCCATCATGATGCAGAAGAAGAACGTGATCGGGCCGGCGGAGGTGAAAGGTGCGTCAGCGGAGGCGCTCGGCTGCTTCGTGACCTCCTATCACGCGTTGAAGGGCACGACGGGACTGCCGATCACCGAGCGTTACTACGCCCTCGAGATGCTGTGGAAGGTCGCGGACAGCGCCGCGCGCGATCTCGGCTGGTTCTGCGATTTTCTGGCGGAGCTCAAGATCAACAAGGTGCACATGCGCGAGATGGCGTGGCGCTACTGGGCGACGGCGACCGATCTCGCCGGCGCGCTGGTCTCGGAACGCAAGCTCGCATGGCGTACCGCGCACCAGATCGTCGGCATACTGGTGAGGCTGTGCGAAGAGCGCGGGCTCGGGCCGGCAGACGTGACGCCCGCGTTGCTCGACGAGGCGGCAATGGCATATCACGAGCAGCCCGCGGGCCTCGATCAGGCGGCGATCCGTGACGCGCTCGATCCGGAGCGCTTCATTTCGAGCCGCACGGTGCGCGGCGGGCCGGCCAAGCAGGAGTCGCTGCGTCAGGCGAAGTTCTTTGAAGATGCGCTTGCGACGGACGAAAAGACGGTTGCCGACATCGACGCGCGGCTGGAAAGATCCTCGCGCACGCTGGAAAGCGCCGTCGACGCGCTGATCGCGAAAGCGAAGTAGGGCGCTACTCCGCGGCGAGCAGTGCGCCGACCGCACGCACATCGTTCTGCGTGTCGAGCGCAGCGATCGCGGCAGGAATGCGCTCCGCGCGCTTGGCGCTGACGACCGCTTTCACCAGCCCGCGGAATTTTTCCAGCACGCTTTGCGCATCGAGGCTCTTGCGCAGCCCCATGCGCTCGAGCGTTCGACCGTCCCGTGTGCGCACGCGAATCAGCGTCTGGATGCGCCCGATCTCTGGCCGCGTCTCCAGGGTGACGCGCGCCATCGTGCGGCGCACGGCCGGGTCGAACAGCGTCTTCTCGTCGAACGCGCGATAGCTCACGTCGCGATTGATGATCGCGGTGGCGAGACAGAACGGCAGGCTGAACTTCGCTTGCAGCTCGTCGCGCGGGTCGGGGTTCTTGATCATGTAGTACGACCCGGGATTGGTGTAGGCCTCCACCGCTTCCACCTGGTCCGCCTTGAGATCGTGCTCGTGAACGAGATCCAGCAGTGCCGTGATGCCCGCGTGCGAGCTGAGACAGCAGGCGTAGGGCTTGGAAATCGTGCGCAGGATGTACCATTCTTCCCCGAGGCGGTCGAGGAGGGCGAGGCGGTCCGCGTCGCTGCCCTTCGCGAAAGCGCGCAGGAATCCCCACTCGCCTTCGAGCGCCGTGCGGCTCCCCAGATAATCGCGGCGCGCGAGCAGCGCGGCCCATATTCCGTTCTGCGCCGCCTTCCCACCATGAAAATGCTTCGCCGCAAGCGCCTTGCCTTCGGTGCCGTCGATGAGGCCGGCGCCCTGCGTCGCGCCCAAGCCGAGCGCCCCGGCTGCCTGTTCCGCAGGCAGTCCCAGCAACTTGGCTGCTGCGGCGGCGGCGCCCACCGCGCCTGCGACGCCGGTCGAATGCCACCAATTGTTGTGCGGCACGCCGAGCGCGATCGTGAGCCGCACCAGCACCTCGTAGCCGGCGACGACCGCTTCGATGAGCCGGCGCCCGTTCGTGCCTTCACGCTCGGCGAGCGCGAACGCCGC
>DATFGD010000430.1:0-3428 GCA_035249725.1 Burkholderiales bacterium | reverse complement strand
TATGGCGAAACGCGGCTTTTCATTTTCCCCGGCTATCGGTTTCGCGTCGTCGAGCGGCTGCTGACCAACTTCCATCTGCCGAAATCGACGCTGCTCATGCTGGTTTCTGCGTTTGGCGGCATGGAGAATATCCGGCGTACCTACCAGCATGCGATCGCCCGGCGATACCGCTTCTTCAGTTATGGCGACGCCATGCTGATTGAGCGACAGGCGTGCCTTGACGTAACGCCAGGGAAACTCAGGAATGGCCCGACAACAGCCTGAAACGCGCGAACGTTACCGCGAATTCATCACGATTACGACCCGCTGGATGGACAACGATGTCTATCATCACTTGAATAACGTCGTCTATTACTCCTTCTTCGATACGGCGGTAAATGAATACATGGTGCGCGCCGGCGTGCTCGACATTGAAAAGAGTCGCGTGGTCTGTCTGGTAGCCGCGACGGGCTGCGATTATTTCAGCCCCATAGGCTTTCCCGATACGGTGCATTGCGGACTGCGCGTCGCGCATCTCGGCACGAGCAGTGTCCGCTACGAAATCGGCGTTTTTCGCAACAACGAGATGCGCGCCGCTGCTCAAGGGCATTTCGTGCACGTCGCCTGCGATCGCGCCACACAGCGACCGGTGTCCATGCCGGCAGACATGCGCGCGGCGCTCGAAAAGCTTCGGGTCCACCATCCCGACGCTTCGCGCCACCGCTCGTCATCGGAGGAGGGGGGAAGCGTGTGAGCGGTGTGCCGATGCAGTTCCGGGTGCTTTCCCGCGACGGCCTCGCGCGCTGCGGCCGTCTTACGCTCGCACACGGTGATGTCGATACGCCGGCCTTCATGCCGGTAGGCACGTACGGCGCCGTCAAGGCGATGAGCCCGGCGGACCTTGCCGGCCTGGGCACGCAGGTTATTTTAGGCAACACATTCCATCTGTGGCTGCGGCCCGGCGTCGAGGTGATCGCGGCCCACGGCGGGCTGCACCGTTTCGTGGGCTGGCCTGGACCCATACTCACCGATTCAGGCGGATTCCAGGTGTGGAGTCTTGGGCCGCTGCGCAAGATCAGCGAAGAAGGCGTGCGGTTCCAGTCGCCGGTGAACGGCGATCCGTGCTTCCTGTCGCCCGAGGAATCGATGCGCATCCAGCGCGCGCTTGCCAGCGATATCGTGATGGTATTCGACGAGTGTACGTCCTATCCGTCCACGTTCGAGCAGGCGCGCGATTCCATGCGGCTTTCGCTGCGCTGGGCGGAGCGGTCGAAACGGGCGCATGAGGACAACCCGAATGCGCTCTTCGGCATCGTGCAGGGCGGCATGTTCGAGGATCTCCGCGATGAGTCGCTGAACGAACTCACGCGCATCGGATTCGACGGCTACGCGATCGGCGGGCTGTCGGTCGGCGAAACGAAAGCCGAGATGATGCGCCTGCTCGAGTACACCGCACCACGATTGCCCGCAGAGAAACCGCGCTACCTTATGGGACTGGGCACGCCGCGCGACATCGTGAACGCGGTTGCAAACGGCATCGACATGTTCGATTGCGTGCTGCCGACGCGCAACGCCCGCAACGGCTGGCTCTATACGCGCCACGGCGTGATCAAGCTGCGCAACGCACGCTATCGCGACGATCTGGCGCCGCCGGATGCGGGCTGCGGCTGTTACACCTGCCGCAATTTCACGCGGGCTTATCTTCACCATCTCCAGCGGGTGAACGAAATCGTGGGAAGCCACCTCAATACGCTGCACAACCTGCACTATTACCAGGACATCATGCGCGCGCTGCGCGAAGCGATCGGTGCCGGCCGACTCGCGGAATACGCCGCGCACTTCAGCGAGGAGAAGGGGGAACCGTGTTAAACTCCAAAACTTTTCAGAATGCCGGCGCTGCTCAGCGCACGGGCCGCAACGGGGGACACTACAGTGCTGATCAATGAAGCTTGGGCGCAGGGGGCGGGGGTAGGGCCGGGTGGCGGACTCGAGAGCATGCTCCTCATCGTGCTCATGTTCGTCGTGCTCTACTTCCTGATGATCCGCCCGCAGATGAAGCGGGCCAAGGAACACAAAGCCATGATAGAAGCGTTGCAGCGGGGCGATGAGGTCGTTACGTCAGGCGGCGTGCTCGGCCGTATCAGCAAGCTGAACGAGAACTACGTGACGCTCGAAGTGGCCTCGAACGTTGAAATCCAGGTGCAGCGTCCCTCGGTCCAGCTCGTGCTGCCCAAAGGCACCCTCAAGAATATCCAATGAGATGTGAGCGGTAAGCGGTGAACAGTAAGCAGTAGAAACGCTCACCGCCTGCCGTTTACCGCAATATGAACCGTTATCCCCTCTGGAAGAATCTCATCATCGCCATCTCGCTGGTGCTCGGGTTCGTCTATACGCTCCCGAACTTTTACGGCGAGGTGCCGGCGGTGCAGGTTTCCCCGATCCGGCCGGGACTCAAAGCCGATGCCGGGCTCATGAGCCGCGTCGACGAAGCGCTCAAGGAAGCGAAGCTTGCGACGACCGGCGTTTTCCTCGATCAGAACGGCGTCAAAGCACGGTTTCCGGACACCGACGCGCAGCTCCGGGCGAAGGACCTCTTGCAATCGCGCCTCGGCAGCGATTACGTCGTCGCGCTCAATCTTCTCTCGAACAGCCCCGGCTGGCTGACGGCGATCAATGCGCTGCCGATGTATCTCGGGTTGGATCTCCGCGGCGGCGTGCATTTCCTGCTGCAAGTGGACATGAAGGCCGCGCTGGTCAAGAAAATGGACGCCTTCGTGGGCGATATCCGCGGACTGCTGCGCGAGAAGCGCATTCAGTACAGCGGTGTGGCGCGGGAAGGACAGAGCCTGACCGTTCGCTTCCGCGATGCCGCCACGCGCGACAAGGCGCTTCCGGAAATACAGAAGACGCTGCCCGATCTCGAGCTGCGGACCGTGGACGAGGGAAGTGAATTTCGCATCGTCGGTGCGCTCAAGCCGGAGGCACAGCGCCAGGCAGAGGCGTTTGCGCTGGAACAGAACATCACCACGTTGCGGAACCGCGTGAACGAACTGGGCGTCGCGGAGCCGATCATCCAGCAGCAGGGCAGCGATCGCATCGTGGTGCAGTTGCCCGGCGTGCAGGACACGGCGAAGGCCAAGGACATCCTGGGGCGCACCGCCACGCTCGAGGTGCGGATGGTTGAGGCGCATGGCAGCGATCCCGGGGTAAGAGACTACGATCCGCAGAAAATCCAGCAGGCGCTCAACGGCCAGGTGCCGTTCGGAACCGAGCTTTTCTTCCTGCAGCGCGAGGGAGCGAAAGAGCCGTTGCTTTTGAGCCGCCAGGTGGTGATCACCGGCGAGCGGCTGACGGACGCTTCCCCCGGTTTCGATCAGACCGATAACCGCCCCATCGTCAGCGTTACGCTGGACGGGCAGGGCGCACGCGTTTTCCAGCAGGTGACGCGG
>DATFGD010000429.1:0-8014 GCA_035249725.1 Burkholderiales bacterium | reverse complement strand
TCATCAACCGCCAGTCGTTCCATTGGAGTATGGAAATGCACTTGCCCGGTGTTCCGCTCGCCGCGCTCGCTTTATCCATCATCACGCTCGCGACACTCACTGCAATCTGGAGTGCAAGACCGGCGATGAAATACGAAGTGGCGCGGGCGGTGCGGGAAGACTGGTGACAGCCGCGAGCGACGGATCCGGAGCAGGCGCCGAAATGGCCGGGATGCGAAGACGCAAGATGATGATGGCACTGGGAGCGACCCTGTTGTCGCCGCGCGCACTCGCACAACCAGCGCCGTCGTGGACCGAGCGGCCGACAGGGCGCTCGGCGTTTGCGCCCGTCGTGCCGGGATATCCAATGCGCTTCCCGCACGACGAAGGCAGTCACCCCGATTTTGGCCTCGAGTGGTGGTACGTGACCGGATGGCTCAACCCCGACACGCCGCGCCCGCTGGGTTTCCAGATCACCTTTTTTCGCGCGCGGCCCGATTTGAAGCAGCAAAATCCGAGCGCCTTCACCCCACGCCAGATTCTGATCGCGCACGCCGCACTCTCCGATCCTGCGAACGGCCGCCTCATTCATGCAGAACGCGCTGCGCGCGCCGGCTTCGGTCTCGCTGCAGCCGAGGAAGGCCGCACCCGTGTCTGGATCGATGAGTGGTCCATCGCAGAACGTGACGGCGCGTACCATGCCGCCATTCCATGGAATGAAGCGCGATTCGAGTTGGTGTTCGACCCACGTCAGCCGCCACTTCTGCAAGGCGATAACGGCTTCAGCCGTAAAGGCCCGGCACCCCTTTCGGCGAGTTATTACTACAGCCTGCCGCATCTGGCCGTGCAGGGCATGCTGCACCGCGTCGGGCGGGCGCAGAACGTCTCGGGCACGGCATGGCTCGATCACGAGTGGTCCTCGCAGTATATGGACGAACGTGCGGTCGGCTGGGACTGGACCGGCATCAACTTTGAGGATGGCGGAGCGCTGATGCTGTTTCGCATGCGCGATCGAGACGAAGCCCAATTCTGGGCGGGCGGCACACTGCGCCGGCCTGATGGAACGACGCGCGTCTTCCTGCCTTCCGAGATACGCTTTACGCCAGGCCGCGTGTGGCGCTCGCCGCGTACCGGGACACGCTACCCGGTATCGTGGCGGCTCGATGCCGGCGATTTGCGATTCGCCGTGGAGCCGCTTATGGACGACCAGGAGCACGATACGCGTGCTTCCACGGGAACCATCTATTGGGAGGGCGCGGTGCGCGCCTTTCGTGGTGGCGCGGAAATCGGGCGCGGCTACCTCGAACTTACTGGCTACTGGCGGCCGGTAAATCTGTCCCGGCATGCAACGCCGCAATCGCGTTATCGGCTGCCAGCATAGCGTGCACGCGGCGCCCGACCGCGGCAAATCGCCTCGGAAACGCGCCGCAAAGAATGAATCCCGGGAAGGCGGCCGTTAAATTGACGACACCGCGCGAACGTCATGCTATGCTCATTGTGTCAAAGGGGGAGCGGTTCCGACTCATCGTACGAGACCGCAGGATACGCGTATGGCGGTATTGCGCCCGCTCAGGGTATGCGCTTAAAGCTGACAGGTATCTTCAGTCGCGCTTCAACAGCGTACGTAGTGCTGTCAGCGGGTCTCTTTCTCTCAGTAGCAGCCGCCTTCCTCCTGGAAAAACAGGTCCAGCACGAGGCGCGCCTCAAATTCGAGGGCACCGTCAGTGACTGGCCGGATGCCATCGAAGCCCGGATTCGCGCCTATGCCGACATCTTGCTTGGCATCCGTGGCATGTTTATCGCCGCCGACTCCGTAAGCCGGACGGAATTTCAAAGCTACATCGACAGTCTCGATCTCAACCGCCGCTACCCCGGCGTTCAGGTGATCCACTACGGCCAGCGGACGGCCGCGTCCGAAAGGCCGGCGCTCGAAGCAGCCGTTCGCAGTGACCGCAGCGTTGACCCCGCTGGATACCCGAACTTCGCCATTAAGCCGCCGGGGGAGCGTCCCGAGTACGTCGTCGTGATCTATGTAGAACCGATGGCGGGCAACGAAGCGGCTCTGGGGCTCGATCTCGGCGGGGATCCGGTGCGGCTCGCCGCACTGGATCGGACCCGCGACTCCGGCCAGCTCACCGCCTCGGGGACCATCGCGCTCGCGCACGATCCGAAGAAGCACCCGGGGTTCGCGATGCGCCTGCCCATCTATCGTCCGGGCATGCCGCTCACGACGGTGGAGCAGCGCCGGCAGGCTTTCACCGGCGTCGTCAGCGCCTCTTTCGTGGTCATCGATCTCATGCGCGGCGTCATCGGGGGGCAGTCGCTGCAGAACATTCGCGTGCGGATACACGACGGGGGATTTGCCGACGGCCCGGGCGGATTCGACGCGCCCGCTCCAACCAACCTGATGTTCGACAGCGAGCGTCTGCTGAACAGCGATTACGCGCCAGGCTATCCGCCACGCGCCGCATCCGGACTCGAACGCAACGCCACAATGGAAGTGGGCGGCCGGCGCTGGAACCTGTCGTTCACGGCGCGGGCACCGTTTGCCGATCCCTCGACGCGCTGGCTGCCGTGGGCTGCCCTGCTGGTCGGCAGCGTGATCAGCCTTCTGCTGTTCGGCTTGACACGCTCGCTCGCAACGTCGCGCAGCCGGGCCATCGACCTCGCGAACCGGATCACCGAAGACCTGCGCACGAGCGAGGCGAGTCTTGCGGAAGCGCAGCGCATGACGCAGCAGCTGATCGAGGTGCTGCCCAACGCTGTTTTCTTCAAGGACACCGATGGACGCTACATCGGGGTCAACAGGGCGTGGGAAAGCTACTTCGGCATTTCACGCGACAAGTTCATCGGCAAGACAGTATTCGAACTCTATCCGGACAATCCCGAAGTCGCGCAGCGTCTGGATGCGATGGACCAGGTGCTCTGGCGCAACCCCGGGTCGCAAACCTATGAGACCACCATCACCACGCCGGACGGCCGGCGTCACGAGGCGATCTATTACAAGGCGACCTTCAGTCGCGCGGACGGGGCGATCGCCGGATTGATCGGCACCATTGTCGACATCACCGAGCGCAAGGAGCTCGAGCGCCGCTATCGCGAAACCTTCGATCAGGCTGCGGTCGGGATCGTGCACACCTCGCTCGAGGGCAAATATTTGCAGGTGAACCAGAAGTTCTGCGAGATGCTGGGCTACACCGATGCCGAGCTCGTCGGACGACCGGCAGCGGACTTCACGCACCCCGAGGACCGCGATAAAGGCAGGCAGTCGCGGCAGCTCATGTGGGACGGCAAGCTCAGAAATTTCATCGAAGAGAAGCGCTACGTACGGAAAGACGGCAGCGTCCTCTGGACGAGCCGCACCGTCTCCCTGGCGCGCGATGCCGGCGGCAACCCGATGTACTTCATCCGCGTCATCGAAGACATCACCGAACGCAAGGAGATCGAGGAGCGCTACCGCGCGACCTTCGATAACGCTCCGGTCGGCATCATGCACACTGCCGTTGACAGCTACCGGATACTGAGCGCGAACCGCAAACTTGCGGAGATGCTGGGCTACACCCAGGAAGAATTGCTCGGGATGACGAGCACCGACGTCGTTCATCCCGATTACCGCTTTTCGGACCGCGCCAAGTATATGGATCCCATGCGCAACGATGCGGTAGCGTCCTTCGCATCGGAGCGCAAATTCCTCCGAAAAGACGGCTCGTCGCTGTGGGTGAACCGCACCGTGTCGCTGGTGCGGGACGCGGCCGGCAATCCGCTGTACTTCATCCGGATCGTCGAGGACATCTCGGAGCGCAAGCAGGCCGAGGAGGTGCTGGTGCGCGAGCGCGCGCTCCTCCGCGCCATTATCGATACCGTGCCCGACTTCCTTTATGTCAAGGACGTCTACGGCCGTTTCCAGCTTGCAAACAAGGCATGGCTGACGGAACGCAACCTGGGACGCGAGGATATCCTGGGCAAGACCGTCCACGACATCTTCCCGCCCGAACTGGCTGACAGGAATGCGTTACAGGACGCCGAAGTCATCCGCTCCGGGGTCCCGATCATCGAAAAAGAACAGGCCGTGATACTGAGGACGCCAGACGGCACGCCGCGGGACATCCGCTGGGCGGCTGTAACCAAAGTACCGATGCGCGATGCAGCGGGCAATATCATGGGCACCGTCGGCATCAGCCGCGACATTACCGAACGCAAACTCTCGGTGCAGCGCCGCGAGATGGAGCATGCGGTCACACGCGTCCTGGCGGAAGCCGAATCGCTGACGAATGCCATACCTAAAATCATTCAGACCATATGCGAAACGATGGGCTGGCATTGCGGCGCCCGCTGGCAGATGGACAAGGAGGCCGGATTGCTCCGCTGCCGCGAGATCTGGGGCATCGACACGCGGGAAATAGCGGAGTTCGTCGCAGCCAGCAAGCAGCGCGCGGTCGAGCCGGTGCCGATAGGACAGGGTCTGGTACGGCGCACCTACGCGGCGCGCAAGCCCGTGTGGATTACGGACATCACGCGCGATGAGGCGTTCAAGCGCAGGGCGCTGGCAGAGAACGCCGACCTCCACGGCGCCTTCGGCTTCCCGCTCATCGCGGGCAACGAAACGCTCGGCGTGATGGAGTTCTTCCATCGCGACGTGCGTGACCCCGACGACATGCTGATCCAGATCGCCGAGTCGATCGGTAGCCAGATCGGGCAGTACATGGTGCGTATGCAGGCCGAGGAAGCGGTGAAATTCGTGGCCACTCACGATGCGCTGACCGGGTTGCCGAACCGCATGATGTTCAACCAGCGCTTGGGTCACGCCCTGGCACAGGCGGAACGTTATGGTTGGCGGCTGGCGGTGTTCTTCATTGATCTCGACCGCTTCAAGATCATCAACGATACGCTGGGCCACGAGTCGGGCGACCTGTTGCTGCGCGAGGTGGCGCAGCGTTTGACCGATAACCTGCGCGCGGCGGACACCGTCGCCCGGCTCGGCGGAGACGAATTCGTCGTGCTGGTGGAACAGGTAGGCGACCTGCATGACCTTGCGGGCGTCGCCCATAAACTGGTTGCGGCGCTCACGGCGGGCTTCCCGCTTTCCGGACAGGAATACCACGTCACTGCCAGCATCGGCGTCGCCGCTTATCCGGACGATGGTGCGGATCTCCAGACGCTGCTCAAGAACGCCGATATCGCAATGTACCGGGCGAAGGAACAGGGCCGAAACGCGTTCGAGTTCTACTCGGCGCAGATGAACGTCCATTCGCTGGAACGCCTGTCTCTGGAATCCGGATTGCGCCGAGCTCTGGACCGGCACGAGCTGGTTCTGCATTACCAGCCGCAGGTCGATATACGCCGCGGCCACATCACCGGGATGGAAGCGCTGGTGCGCTGGCAGCATCCCGAGCTCGGCCTCATCCCGCCCGACCGGTTCATACAGATCGCGGAGGAGACCGGCCTCATCGTCCCGCTCGGCGAATGGGTGCTGCACACCGCGTGCGCGGCCCGCCAGGCATGGCAAAGCCTCGATATTCCGGATATCCGGGTGGCGGTGAATCTCTCGCCCCGTCAATTCGTGCACGGCGATCTGCTGAAGGACGTCATGCGGGCCTTGGCGCAAACCGGCTGCCACCCGAGCCGTCTCGAGCTGGAGATCACCGAGAGCATGGTGATGCACAATCCGGAGCGCGCGGTGGAACTCATCCACCAATTGAAAGACATGGGGGTGCGGGTTGCGATCGACGACTTCGGGACGGGTTACTCCTCGCTCGCCTATCTCAAGCGCTTTCCCATCGATAGCCTCAAGATCGACCGCTCCTTCATTCTCGACATACCGGGCGATAAAGGAGACGCGGCCATCACGCAGGCGGTGATCGCGATGGCGCACAGTCTCGGCCTCAAGGTCATCGCGGAGGGCGTGGAGACGCGCCAGCAGTTCAACTTCCTGCGCAAGCACCGGTGCAACGAAATGCAGGGCTACTACTTCAGCGCACCGCTCCCGCTCGAGCAGGCAACGACCCTGCTGGGCAGACGGCACGTAAGCAACGCATGAAAAAGCGGGAACGAAAGCCCCCAAAGAAAAACGTGAACGTGCCTCCCTTGTTGCTTTTTTTGGGGGGCAGTCGTTCCCGCTGTTTCACGCTGCGGCGCTTGCCGGCTGCGCCTTTTCGAAGACGATCGCGCCCTTCCTCGCGTCCACGCGCACCGTGTCTTTCGGTGCGAATTGCCCTTCGAGTATCGCTTTGGCGAGCGGATTCTCGATGCGCGACTGGATCGCCCGTTTGAGCGGCCGCGCACCATAGATCGGGTCGAAGCCCACGGACGCGATGTCGCGCAGTGCGGCGTCGCTGACGTCGAGACGCATCTCCAGCGCCGCCAGCCGCTTTTCGAGGAACCCGAGCTGGATGCGGGCGATCGATTTGATGTGTTTCTCGTCGAGCGCGTGGAACACGACGATCTCGTCGATGCGGTTCACGAACTCCGGACGGAACTGCGCCTTGACCTCCGCGAGCACCGCAAGCTTGATGACCTGATAGTCGTCCCCCACCATCTGCTGGATCTGCTGTGAACCGAGGTTCGAGGTCATCACGACAACGGTGTTCTTGAAGTCCACGGTTCGCCCCTGCCCATCCGTCATGCGCCCGTCATCGAGCACCTGCAGCAATACGTTGAAGACGTCAGGGTGCGCCTTTTCGACCTCGTCGAGCAGAATCACCGAGTACGGCTTGCGGCGCACGGCTTCGGTCAGGTAACCGCCCTCGTCATAACCGACGTAGCCGGGCGGGGCGCCGATCAGCCGGGCGACCGAATGCTTTTCCATGAATTCCGACATGTCGATGCGGATCAAGTGGTCCTCGGAATCGAACAGGAACTCGGCGAGCGCCTTGCACAACTCCGTTTTGCCCACACCCGTCGGACCCAGGAACAGGAAGGAGCCATAGGGACGCTTGGGATCGGCAAGCCCGGCGCGCGAACGGCGGATTGCATCCGACACAAGCCTGACCGCCTCATCCTGCCCCACGACGCGCTGGTGCAGCCGCTCTTCCATGTGCAGGAGTTTTTCGCGCTCGCCCTGCATCATGCGCGAGACCGGTATGCCGGTGGCGCGCGATACGACCTCCGCGATTTCCTCCGCGCCTACCTGAGTGCGCAGCAGGCGGGGCCGCTGCTGGCCCTTTGCCGCCTTGTCGGCCTGTTTCAACTGGGCCTCGAGCTGCGGGATCTTTCCGTACTGGATTTCGGACACTTTCTGCCAATCGCCTCTGCGCTTGGCCGCGTCCATCTCGACCTTGAGCCGGTCGAGTTCTTCCTTGACGTGCTGCGAGCCCTGGACCTGCGCCTTCTCCGCCTTCCAGATCTCTTCGAGATCGGCGTACTCGCGCTCGAGCGTCCCGATTTCCGCTTCGAGGAGTTGCAACCGCTTCTGCGAAGCCTCGTCCTTCTCCTTCTTCATCGCCTCGCGCTCGATCTTGAGCTGGATCAAACGCCGGTCGAGCCGGTCCATTTCCTCCGGTTTGGAATCGATCTCCATCTTGATACGCGAAGCCGCCTCGTCGATTAGGTCGATCGCCTTGTCCGGTAGAAAGCGGTCGCTGATGTAGCGGTGCGACAGCTCGGCGGCGGCAACGATCGCTGGATCGGTAATGTCGACGCCGTGATGGACTTCATATTTTTCCTGCAAGCCGCGCAGGATGGCAATGGTGTCCTCCACCGACGGCTCGTCCACCATGACTTTCTGGAAACGCCGTTCGAGCGCAGCGTCCTTCTCCACGTACTTGCGATATTCGTCGAGCGTCGTCGCACCGACGCAATGCAGTTCCCCGCGCGCGAGCGCCGGTTTCAGCATGTTGCCTGCGTCGATCGCGCCCTCGGCCTTGCCGGCGCCGACCATCGTATGCAGCTCGTCGATGAACACGATGGTCTGGCCCGCGTCCTGCGCGATTTCCTTCAACACCGCCTTCAGCCGTTCTTCGAATTCGCCGCGATACTTGGCTCCAGCGAGCAGGGCCGCCATGTCGAGCGAAAGCACGCGTTTACCTTTGAGCGTTTC
>DATFGD010000428.1:0-5451 GCA_035249725.1 Burkholderiales bacterium | reverse complement strand
GATCATGAGGGCAACGGCTGCGCCAGCGAGGAGAACCTTAGTTTCCATTTTTACGCCAGTGGCTATGCCTCTACCATCGTGTCGTTTTCTACTGAGAGTGCCGGCTAAGAGTTGGCCTGTCCGGCAGGAATCGAACCTGCGTCCTCAAAGGTTTGGAACCTTGCGCTCTTACCGTTGAGCTACAGGCAGGTATCGCCGAATGGAAGAGTGGGGCGGCGGCCGGCTTGTTGGCTCGCCGCCCCCGCCATCAGTATGGTCGGCAGCATACCGCTGGCATGTCGGTAAGATTGAGGCGGGCCGGATGAAGTTCGAAGCATGATCTAACCGGACTCGCTCGTTGCCCGTGTGGTTCACAATCCGGTTCGTTAGACTGGGCCTAAGCTGATGTGATTTGAAGTTAAAGTGACACGCAGAAGTGTCACACAATGAGCACAGCGCGGTTCCGAAGGGAACTCAAAGCTGCTGAAAGCTCAAGCTTTTATGGCCCAAGCTAATGACGCGGGTTCGATTCCCGCCACCCGCTCCAATAATGTCTTAAGCGCGATACGGGACCGACCGCTGATGGGTTCCGATTAGCGTAACGAGTCCGTATTTTTCTTCCGCATGAGCGCGGCTTTCGCCCTGCGTTGTGCCGTGCGGGCCAACACCTGCTGCGGTGTCAACCTCGGCAGTGTTTCGGGCTCCAGTTCGGTGCCTTTCGGAGCTTCCTTGACATTCGTGTTCATAGCCAATTTCCTTTCGTTAGTTCGGGGGATTCATTGCAAGACAAAAAAGTCGCCCAGGCGATGGGTGAGTGGCGACTTCAGCAGAGTGCGCGACACTACCATACGCGCATGTGTTGCGCTCGCCTATCGCTTTAGTGATGAAATATCAGCAAATTAAGGCCTTACCATCGTCATGCCAAGCGACGGGGCTGACTCGGTGCCGGTAAGACCATGCTCACGAGCGCTGTGGAATTTTTTCCGGCATAGCACGTTCATAACCAATATTGCAACGACGGCGGAGCGTGCCGTACCGTCGGGGTGAACACATGGCCAAACGACGTAGCAAACATTCGCCCTTTTTTTGTGCTAACCCGGCGTGCGGCCAGCCGCTGGACTGGGCGGCCCCCGTCTATCCCAGGGAAAGGACGCCTGCATACCTGATCCACGAAGTCCAATGCCGATCTCCGGACGAGCGCTGCCTGATGTGTTACGCATGTGGTCACTACACGGTTTTGCGACCATTCAGGCTGAACATGGAGACCAGGAGCGGCTATGTTCACATCGTGGCCGAGACCAATGTAGTCAGCGGCGCGTTTCTGCACTATGTTCTTGATGACATAGAAAGAGCCGGCATACGCCCGCAGGGTCAATACCTGAAGCTTATTCTCGAGGTCGTCGCGCCTGAGATTGCGGTAAGCCCCATGCAGGCACTGGACGTGTTTCGGCGCGCCGTTAAGCTGGGTCTGCGTGGCGCGCAGGTGGCGTACGTCATAAGCGGGCGTCCGTGGAGTATTACGGCGGCACTAATCGAAAAAATCGCGCGACAACAGGGATTACATCTGCGATTCTTCGTACATCGGGATTCCGCGCTAAGCTGGCTCAATGCTGCCGATGAAGCGGGTCGTATCGCGTGACCGTTGCACGTTCATCGATCGCCATGGCAGAGGAGCAATAAAGTAACTTCGCCAGAGGCTCGTACGCAGCAGTGCCACATTACGCTGCCGCACTCGCTTCGCAACGTGAAGCACGACTACGGGTGGTGTGCCGCTTCGGCGCTTTTCTTGTCCAGGTAAGCCTGCAGCGTATCGAGCGTTTCGAGTGCGACATCGATGTCGCAGTCACCGAGCGCGCGCGTCATTTCCGTAAAGATTCCAACTTCGCGTTCCCGCATACGCTCGAAGACTGCTTCACCGTGCTCGGTGAGCCCTAGAAGCGGCGAACGACGATCCTTCGGGTTGACTTGCGCGAACACGAGCTTGGCGTCGAGCAACCTGTCGGTCAATGCCTGGATATGTTGCCGCGTAACTCGTTTCGCGCGGGCGATTTGCGGCACCGTTTGCGCGCCGCGCTCGTGCAGCACCTCGAGTATTCCGCGCATCGACGCTGTTACGCCGACATCGTGCCGCACTGCGTCATCGAGCAACGCTAGATGATCGCAGCATGCGCGAATCTTACGGGTGATCGCTTCTGCCTTACTGAACGGCATCGTCTAAAGATGAGTGAGCTTGCTCTTTCCCAAACGCCCGCGGCAGGCGCGGACGATGGACATCGGTTAGTTGTTTGTCCAAGACCAGGCCGCATTAGTTCCAGATGATGACAAGTGTGGTTGTCATGCGTTCGACGATGCTAACGTCATAAAATATTTTTCCCTCGCAAATAGGCAAACTCACTCGTTTATCAAGGCTCGAAAAAGTGAGTCGCAAAAGTCCGGGACAATCATAAAGGGCGGGTGGGATGCCAAGTTGGGCAGATGAGCAAGCTCGACTTCGCACGCTTGCCACGAGAAGAACTGAAACGGGGTTGAAGGGCGATGCGACCGTGGTGATCAGAATCGAACAAAAATAAGCGTCAGCTGCAATTCATCTGTCACACGTTGAGCGTAATCAGCCGCAGCCACGCACCGGTCGAGGTTCGTTTTCTGTCAGGAGCTGCCCTTGGTAAGTTCGAAGAACGCCTTTTCGACGTCGGTCCGGTACAAATTGCCCTGGATGCCTTCGAGCTTGGTTACCAGCTCGGGAAACTTGGGGTGCCTCTGTAACTGGCGGAGCAGTTCGACAGCGAACCCGCTGCACCGCGCCTCCAGTACCTGCAGTCGATCCTGATGGGACGCCATTTCGAGTAATGCGTAAACACCAACTCCGCTCATACCGACAATAGGCTGGGGGCAGCAAAGCAAACCTTCGCTGCCCGTCATCGGCGTTCACTGATGACAACAGAATCGACCGTCGGACTGCGCAGCGAGTTCCCAGCATGGCAGCGGCTCATTGTGCCAAGAACCAGTTCAATACGTACGCGGTCGTATCGCATGGCTGCCCGTAGCTCAGCGGCAAGAGTGCAAAGGTTCTCTCTTTGAGGGCGCAGGTTCGAGTCCTGCCGGGCAGGCCACCGCTTCGTTCGCCTGCATTCCCTGCTATAAGAGTGACATACGCGCTGTACAAAAAAACCCCGCCTCAATAGGCGGGGTTCGGTTGCCCTAGGAATGCGCTTGGCGCTTTACTACTTACCTTTCGGCCCTCGGGTGTCGCCTCCACGCGACCCCTTGCCGAGGGAACTTTCGCCTCCAGCACTCACCGCCGTTACGCCGCGCTCTTTACCGCCGCGATCCGCGATCTGCGCTCCAGCCACCGCCGCGCCAGAGGCGCGTACTCCGCTGCTCCGCTCCTTACCGCGGAGTCCATGATTGCCGCCGGCGTGGCTGTCTCCGCCACGGCCTAAGGCAGTGACTGATCTATCGCCATCCCGCACGCTGGCCTGGCTTGTCGCTGCCCCCATCGCGCTGCTGCTGTTGTCACGTCCGCCCAAGCCCGCTTTACTCGAGGCACCGCTTACGGCGTTGGCGCTCGTGCGTTGTTGATCGCGAGTCGGCGCGCTGCTGATGCTTCCCCGCTGGCCCTCTCCGAGTGAGTCGGAATGCGCAGAGACGGACGTTGCCGCGGCGCCAATCGCTGGCGTGTTGTCGCGGTTCAGCGCGTTCGAATGGCTTGCCGAAATGCCGGCAATTTGCGTGTGGTCGCTACCTCGCATCGAGCGAACGGCACCTTGCTCGGACTGCGCCGGATGCACGCCGATCGTGTGTGCGATCCGTCCCCAGCCCATACCTTGGTTGCGGAGTTGCAGCACCCCAACCAGTTCCGTGCTCTGGCCTTGCGCATTGGTCACCGTCCCGCCCATCAATGCGGCTTCAGTTTGCTGCGGCGTAGGATCAGTGATGCCTGCAGACGCGAGATCACGATTCGCGAGTGTCAGCGCGCGGTCCACCTCCCCCTTGCCCATATGTCCGGTGGGCGGTGTAAACGTCGTGCTGTCGCCGGAGCCCGTGAGCGTCACTCGCGTACCGTTGCGCAAGCCCTCTCGCAGGTCGGTTCCGCTGGAGCCGGTGGATGTCGAGCTGCTTGCCTGGGTGCTTCCGGTTGCCGTTCCGTTCGTTGCGGTGGTGTGGGTCGTGGCCGTGCTGATGCTGTTGTTGTTGCCGGTAATCATATTGTTGTTGTCGCCCACGATGTTGTTATTTCCGGTGATCGTCGTACCGGCGGGCAGAAAAATGTCGATGTCATTGATGGCGGTCGCGGTGGCGTTGCTCGTGCTGCTCGAACTTGCGCTGGGGCCGCTCGAGGTGGTTGTGCCCGTTGGCGCGCTCGCTGTCGTGCTCGTGTTGCCGGTGCCGCTGACCGCGCCATTCGTGGTCGTCGAGGGAGACGTCGACGTCACATTGCCCGTCCCGCTCACCGCTGTATTGGTTGCGCTCGGGGAGGGCGCTGCGCTGGCTGTTCGGGTCGGCGCGGTAGTGGGACTACTCGTTGCACCGCTCGTTGTGGTGCTCTGTACAGGGGCCGTCGTGCCGCTGGCCGCGGTGCCTGACCCGCTGACCGTTGACGCATTCACGGTAGTCGAGCCGGATGCGTTGACGTCGCCCGAGCCGCTGTTGGTTGCCGTCACGGTAGTCGAGCCCGCCGCGTTAGTCGTTGCCTTGAGCGGATTGGTACTCGGCGACGTTGTAGCGCCCATGCTGGCGTCTTCGACCGGTGCCGCGGTGCCGCTTGCAGCTATGCCAGACCCGCTCACGGTCGCAGCATTCACCGTAGTAGACCCGGCGGCGTTTACCGCTCCGGACCCACTGTTGGTCGCATTGATGGTGGTCGACCCCGATGCTTGCGTCAGGGCGGTCTGCCCAAACGCGGGACCGCCGTAAGTCGCGCCCATCAGGATCGCGCTCACCGCTGCGGCGACCATACTCTTGGGATGTTGCGATGTGCTCTTCGTCATAGGACTCCTTTCGCTGTGATCACAATCACAAAGCGCCACCCCAAATGGTGAAGCGTCTTGCGAACGCTCTCATCTGGGGTTGTCTCGGCGGCGGGGCGGGCCGGCTTTAGCGATGGTCGCCTGCAGGACCGATGGACGAGACTCAGAATAGGCGTCGCTTATCGCTTGCGCCGGCCTCGCCGCTGCCGGGCATTGGGTTGCGCCGCCTTCCCCGTGAGCCTGCAAACGGTATGCCAGAGAGGATAAATGCGAGCTGAATCAAGCGCCAAACCGAAGGCGTTGACCTATGACACGAGGGAGTGTTGCCACCAGACGACGCAGATTACGCGCGCCGTGCTAATGCCTTGTTCTGCAAAGGGCAACCCCGTCGTCCTGGGGCAACACGTTGATGACCGTGCGGCCGCGGTTACCAAAGAGGACAGGCGTCGGTCAACGCGCAGCCCGGACGTCTTCTTCGGCAAGTTTAGCTATGAGACCGTAAAAG
>DATFGD010000427.1:0-6030 GCA_035249725.1 Burkholderiales bacterium | reverse complement strand
GGCGTGGTGGTGACGCCCCGCCGCAGCAGCGGCTTTCGGCACATCGAGTTCATCCGGCTCTCGGAAAAGCGCGTGCTGCTGATTCTCGTCACCCCGGAAGGGGATGTGCAAAACCGGGTGATCGTGACCGAGCGCGCTTATACGCCTTCCGAGCTGGTGGAAGCAAGCAACCTCCTCAACCAGAACTATGCCGGTCTGACTTTCGAAGAAATCAAGAAGCGGATTCACGAGGAACTCAAACAGTTGCGCGAAGACATGACGCAGTTGATGGCCGCCGCCCTCGAGGCGGGAAGCCAAGCGGTAAGCGAATCGCAGGAAGAAGTGGTGATATCAGGTGAGGTCAACCTTCTCGACAATGAGGACCTCTCCTCGAACATGGCGAGCCTGCGGCGGCTCTTCGATCTTTTTGAGCGCAAGACCGGGCTGCTGCAGTTGCTGGATGTCAGCAGCCGCGCGCACGGCGTTCAGATTTTCATCGGCGGAGAGTCGGGCCTCGTGCCACTCGACGAGTGCAGTGTCGTGACGGCGCCCTACGAAGTGGACGGTCAGGTGGTCGGCACAGTGGGCGTGATCGGCCCCACTCGCATGGCCTACGAGCGCATCATCCCGATAGTAGACATCACGGCCAAGTTGCTTTCGGGCGCGCTCGGCCAGCGCTAAGGGGGCCGGATAATAATGGCGCGCTTTCTGCCCGAGCCGCCCCACCAGCACGGTACACCGGCCCGGATTGGCATCCTGCTGGTCAACCTGGGCACGCCGGACGCGCCGACGCCGCAGGCGGTGCGCCGTTATCTCCGCGAATTCCTGTCCGATCCGCACGTCGTGGAGATTCCGCGCTTCCTGTGGTGGGCCGCACTCAATCTGTTTGTACTGACCACGCGTCCCAAGCGCTCAGCCGAGCGTTACGCCCAGATCTGGACCAAAGACGGGTCCCCGCTCAAGGTGCACACCCAGCGCCAGGCGATACTGTTGCGCGGCTATCTCGGAGAACGCATCAAGCATCCCATGGTGGTCGAATACGCGATGCGCTATGGCAAGCCGTCGATAGCCGAACGGCTGCAGGAACTGAAGTCGCAGAACTGCGACCGCATACTGCTGGTGCCGCTCTACCCGCAGTACGCGGCAAGCACGACTGGAACGGTTTATGCCGCGGCGCTCGAATACGTTGTGCGCATGCGCAATATGCCGGCGCTGCGCACGGTGCGGCATTTTCACGACCACACCGGCTACATCAACGCCGTTGCGCAAAGCATCCGCGATTACTGGATGCATAACGGACGGCCGGACCGGTTGGTCATGAGTTTTCACGGGGTGCCGCGATTCACGCTGGACCGCGGCGACCCGTACCACTGCGAGTGCCAGAAAACCGCGCGATTGCTGACCGAAGCGCTGACGCTGCGGCCCGAGCAATTCCGCATCGCATTTCAGTCGCGTTTCGGCCGCGCGGAGTGGCTCAGGCCCTATACCGCGGACGTGCTCACTGAACTCGGCCGGCAGAAACTCGGGCGTGTGGATGTGGTATGCCCCGGTTTTGTATCCGATTGCCTGGAAACGCTCGAAGAAATCGCGATCGAAGGCAAAACTGTCTTCCTGCAGGCAGGCGGTCGGGAGTTTCACTACATCCCCTGCCTCAATGAACGGGACGACTGGATCCAGACCCTGACCGATATCGTGCTGAAGCAGTTGCTGGGATGGACGGTCGGTCCGGCGAGCGAAGCACTGGAACAGTCACGTCTTCGCGCGGTCGCGATGGGCGCGCGCGCCTGAAGCGGCGCTCCGCGTGGCTTCCCCATGCGCCGTCCGGCATGGCGGGGGAACCGATCACGCCGCGGGCAATCGATACAATAATTCGCGAAAGCAGAGACTTATCGCTCGATACTCCAGAGTCTTGAAATCCGGGGGAGCGCCCCGACCTAGACATGGTTAAGGAGACAATGGATGCAGGACATAACGGACATCACGACCTCAGACGAAAACCGGCCCGAACAGCAGCAAGACGCAAACGCGCAACAGCAGCCCACGGCGCCGGAGACGCAGGCAGAGCGCATCCCCAGCCTTGAGCAACAGCTGCGCCAGGCGGAGCTGGCGGCGCAGGAGCATCACGACGCCTGGCTGCGCGCCAAGGCGGAAGCCGATAACATCCGCAAGCGCGCCCAGAATGAAATCGCCAGCGCGCATAAGTTCGCTGTCGAGAACTTCGCGTCAGAGCTCCTCGCGGTCAAGGACAGCCTGGAAGCCGCGCTCGCAACGGACGTGGCTGCAGCCGAGAGTCTCAAGAGCGGCGTCGAACTCACACTAAAGCAGTTGAATTCGGTGTTTGCGAAGTTCAGCGTGAGCGAAATCAATCCCATGGGGGAGCGCTTCGATCCGCATCGCCACCAGGCGATCAGCGCGGTCGAGTCCGAACTGGAGCCGAACACCGTGGCGCAGGTGCTCCAGAAGGGCTACCTGCTGCACGAGCGCGTGATACGGCCCGCGCTGGTGACCGTGTCGAAGCAGAAAGACCAAGCGGTTGAAAGCTAAGGCGCTACCCCAATATGCGTACTGTCCGCAGTTTGCGGAATGAAAGACGAGGGAAACATGAGCAAGATCATCGGAATTGACCTGGGAACGACCAATTCGTGCGTGGCTGTCATGGAGAACGGCCAGCCGAAAGTGATCGAGAACTCTGAGGGCGCGCGTACGACGCCGTCTATTGTGGCCTACATGGACGATGGCGAGATCCTCGTGGGCGCGCCTGCAAAACGCCAGGCGGTTACCAATCCCAGGAATACGCTCTACGCGGTGAAGCGCCTGATCGGCCGCCGCTTCGAGGAAAAAGAAGTGCACAAGGACATCGACCTGATGCCCTACAAAATCATCAAAGCGGACAACGGCGACGCATGGGTCGAGGTACGCGGCAAGAAGATCGCGCCGCCGGAAGTATCCGCGCAGGTCCTGATCAAGATGAAGAAGACCGCCGAGGATTACCTCGGCGAGCCGGTTACCGAAGCGGTCATCACCGTGCCGGCCTACTTCAACGATTCCCAGCGCCAGGCGACCAAGGATGCCGGGCGTATCGCGGGTCTCGAAGTAAAACGCATCATCAACGAGCCCACCGCGGCTGCGCTCGCCTTCGGGCTCGACAAGAAGAAAGGCGACCGCAAGATCGCAGTCTACGACCTGGGCGGTGGCACGTTCGATATCTCGATCATCGAGATCGCCGAAGTGGAAGGCGAGCATCAGTTCGAGGTGCTGTCCACCAACGGGGATACGTTCCTCGGCGGTGAGGACTTCGACCAGCGGCTGATGGATTATCTGTGCGACGAGTTCAAGAAGGAGTCGGGCCTCGATCTTCGGAAGGACATGCTTGCGCTGCAGCGGCTAAAGGATGCGGCGGAGAAAGCGAAGATCGAGCTTTCGTCCTCGCAGCAGACAGAGGTGAATCTGCCGTACATCACGGCCGACCAATCCGGTCCGAAACACCTGGCGATCAAAGTCACGCGCGCCAAGTTCGAAAGCCTGGTGGAGGAATTGATCGAGAATACGATCGCGCCCTGCCGCATCGCGATCAAGGATGCGGGCGTGAAGATTTCCGAGATCGAGGACGTGATCCTGGTCGGCGGACAGACGCGCATGCCGAAAGTGCAGGAGAAAGTCCGCGAGTTCTTCGGTAAGGAGCCGCGCAAGGACGTCAACCCGGACGAGGCGGTCGCGGTCGGTGCTGCCATTCAAGCCGGCGTGCTCAAGGGCGACGTGAAAGACGTGCTGCTGCTCGACGTGACGCCGCTCTCGCTCGGCATCGAGACGCTGGGTGGAGTCATGACCAAGCTCATCCAGAAGAACACGACGATACCGACCAAGGCGCAGCAGGTGTTCTCCACGGCGGATGACAATCAAACCGCGGTGACCATTCACGTGCTGCAGGGCGAACGCGAGATGGCGCGGGATAACAAGTCGCTCGGGCAATTCAACCTGACCGATATCCCGCCTGCGCCGCGCGGCATGCCGCAGATCGAAGTCACGTTCGATATCGACGCGAATGGTATCCTGCACGTGTCGGCCAGGGACAAGGCAACCGGCAAGGAAAACAAGATCAAGATCCAGGCTTCAAGCGGCTTGAACGAGCAGGAAATACAGCGCATGGTGAAGGACGCCGAAGCGCACGCGGAAGAGGACAAGAAAACCCGTGAACTCGTGGAAGCGCGTAACCAGTGCGACCACATGGTGCATTCGGTGCGCAAGTCGCTCAAGGAATACGGCGACAAAGTCCCCGCAGACGACCGAGCGAAGATCGAAAGCGCGTTGAAAGAAGCGGAGCAGGCGCTGAAAAGCGACGACAAGGCGGAAATCGACGCCAAGACGCAGATGCTGGCCGAGGCTTCGCACAAGCTCGCGGAACAGATGTACAAGGATCAGCAGGCGCAGGGCCAGCCCGGTCCGGAAGCGAAAGCAGGCGAGCCCGGGAAGAAGGAAGACGAAGGCGACGTGGTCGACGCCGAATACGAGGAAGTAAAGGACAAGAAGTAGCGTTCAGAGCCAGCCGGAATCAGGGAGGCAGCGCAAGCCGCCTCCCTTTTTCCGTCTGTACGCCGGCTGAACAGCAGAAATAGGGAATATGGCAAAAAAAGACTATTACGAAGTGCTCGGGCTGAACCGGGACGCGTCCGAGGAGGACATCAAGAAGGCGTACCGCAGACTCGCGATGAAGCATCACCCGGACCGCAATCCGGACAATCCCAAATCGGAAGAGCGCTTCAAGGAAGCCAAGGAAGCGTACGAGATCCTCACGGACCCGAACAAGCGCGCCGCATACGATCAGTACGGCCACGCCGGCGTGGATCCGGCTTCCGCCGCCGGTGCGGGCGCGGGCTTCGGCGGCTTCGCCGATGCGTTCGGCGATATCTTCGGGGATATCTTCGGCGCAGGCCGCACGCGCTCAGGCGTCTACCGCGGTGCGGACCTACGATACAACCTTGAAATTTCCCTCGAGGAAGCAGCGCGCGGCACCGAAACGCGGATCCGCGTTCCCGCGATGGAGGAATGCGAGGCGTGCAGCGGCAGCGGCGCCAAACCCGGCACGAGCCCCAGCACATGCCCCACATGCCACGGCCACGGACAGGTGCGCATGCAGCAGGGATTCTTTTCGATCCAGCAAACCTGCCCGCGCTGTCACGGCACCGGCAAGATCATCGCCAACCCGTGCGCGGCCTGCAGCGGCACCGGGCGCATCAAGAAGCACAAGACTCTATCGGTCAAGATTCCGGCCGGCGTCGATGAAGGCGATCGCATCCGGCTCTCCAGCGAAGGGGAAGCCGGTGTGAGCGGCGGTCCGGCCGGGGATCTCTATGTTGTGATCCACATCAAGCCGCATCCCGTGTTCCAGCGCGATCACAACGATTTGCACTGCGAGATGCCGATCAGCATTACTGCCGCAGCGCTGGGCGGCGAAATCGAAATTCCGACGCTCGATGGCTATGCGAAGATCCGGGTGCCCCCCGAAACGCAAACCGGCAAAGTGTTCCGTCTGCGCGGTAAGGGTATCAAGGGGGTGCGCTCCGCGACCCATGGCGACCTCCTGTGCCACGTGGTCGTTGAAACGCCGGTCAATCTCACACCTCGCCAGAAAGAACTCCTGCAGGAGCTGGAGTCGATCAACCACAAGGATGCCGGCCGTCACAATCCGCGCGCCAAGTCCTGGATGGACAAGGTACGCGAGTTTTTCGAAAGCTAGCGTACCTTTCGGCGTAGGCTAACTTGGCCGTCCATTCTCCAAGTTAAGTCGCAAAGCGACGGCCGAAGCCACAAGGTACGCGAGTTCTTCGAAAGCTAGCGTACCGCTAAGTTTTGCTCCAGGGAGTCCGGTTCTATAGCCATTTTGCTTTGCGAAAGCGGTAAAACAGATAACCGTCTATCGCAGCCATCGTGCCGACTGCAAGCGGATAGCCCAACGTCCAGTTAAGTTCGGGCATGTACTCGAAATTCATGCCGTAGATGCCGGCAATCATGGTCGGGATGGCAACCAGCGCCGCGTACGCCGCGAGGCGTTTG
>DATFGD010000426.1:0-2831 GCA_035249725.1 Burkholderiales bacterium | reverse complement strand
TACGTAAACTACCTCGGGGGCGATGAGGGCATCGATGGCTTGAAGGCTGCGTATGGTGCGAAGCTCGAGCGGCTTGCGCAGATCAAGGCGAAATACGATCCGGCGAATCTGTTCCGCATGAACCAGAATATCGCGCCTGGTTCGGTCGTGCGTCCCGCAGCCTGAAAAAGTCCATTTAACCTGGGATGTATACTGCCAGCAACCCGTCAACCCGCACGGAGGAGATCATGCCGGAGCTACCCAAGTGGGAACTGAGCCATATCGGTCTTTTCGTCACCGACATGGACCGGATGCGCGACTTCTATACCGGTCTTCTGGGGTTCGAGGTAATGGATGCGGGTGAGGTAAGAGCCGGCGTGCGCCTCACCTTTCTCAGCAAGGATCCGTAAGACCATCATCAGATCGTGCTCGTGAGCGGCCGCGACAAGGGCACTCGGACCACGGTCAATCAAATCACCTATCGCGTCGCCTCGATCAAGGAAGTGCGCACGATGTACGAGCTTGCGGTTGCGAATAATGTTGAAGGCGTCGACCCCGTCGATCATGGCAATGCGTGGTCGGTCTATTTTCTCGATCCGGAGGGCAATCGGCTCGAGTTCTTCTGCGACACGCCGTGGTACGTTGCGCAACCGCACCGTGTCGCGCTGGATTTCTCGTTGTCCGATGAAGAGATCGCCGAGGCGACACGCAAACGAATCGCCAGCGATCCGTCCACGCGCCCGTTCGGGGAGTGGCGTGAAGCGAAGCGCCGCGAATTTCAAAGCTAGTACGTCGCACGAAGCGAACATACTTTGAGCAGACTTTCGGCGGTTGCACGCGAGGCACTGCCCGAAGACCAGCGCCGCTTCTACGACGCGGTGCGAGCGCTACGGCGGCGCCCGGTAAGCGGGCCGTTCATCGTCACGATGAACAGCAGCCCCGATCTTGCCGCGCGAATCGCGCATCTCGGCCATTACTTCCATGCGCGCGGACAGGCCGACGAATCGATCCTGTCTTTGCGCGTGCGGGCATTCATCGCGCTCATCGGATCGCGCGCGCTGGACGCGCCATACGAGTGGGGCGCGTGGGTGAACTGGGCGCTCGAAGCCGGCGTGCCGCAGGAGACGGTGGATGCAATACGCCAGGGCCGGACGCCGCCCAACCTCACCGCGGAGGAAACACTCGTTAGCGATTTCTGCACGCAGCTCATAACGGGAAACCATCGTGTGAGCGAGTCCACTTTCAAGGCCCCGCTGGAACGCTACGGCGTCCAGGCGCTCGTGGAACTCGTCGTGACGCTCGGCTACTTCGCGATGATCGCCCTCCCCCTCAATGCGTTCGAGATCGAGATGTCCGCGGAGCAGCAAGGCTTGCGCAAGCCTTTCGCGCCCCTTGCGGTGGGTATGGCGATCGATCGCAACCCTGAGACGTCGAGCCTGCCTTCCATTTCGGACAAGCGGGCGACGCCCCGCGTGCCGCTGCTCGCGGGACACGGCGACGTCCAGCCGGAACACCAACACTTTATCGATCGCATCGTGCGCACGCGCGGCTGGATCGCGCCGGTGTTCCAGGTGCTGCTCCATACGCCCGACGTCGCGGAACGCGTGGCGAATGTGGGTGCTTTTTTGCTGTATGAAGGTGCGCTCGACTTCCGGACGCGCGCATTGGTGGGGCTCATCGCGGCACGCGATCTGGACGCCAATTACGTGTGGGCAGCGTGTACCGGCGGGGCCGGCGCCGCGAACGTCGATAGCGCGTTAATCGATGCAGTGGAACGCGGCAGACCGCTCGCAGTGCTGTCCACCCATGACAAAGCGCTATTCGATTTTTGCCGCGCGCTGCTGCGCGGAAACCACCATGTCCGCGAGACCACATACCAAGCCGCGATGGCTCAATTCGGTCTCGCCTCGACTGTGCAAGTTTCCGTTCTGCTCGGTTATTTCGTAATGATGGCGCTCATCGCAAACGCATTCGATATTCCGCCGCACGCAGACGTTTCGCAGCCCGCTCTCTAGCCATCTACGAGACGGGCCCGACTTTCGAGTCCCTGGCTGTTTTCCCCGCTGGCCTGTCTCTGGCGGGCGACATGCGCGATCTTCTTAACCGTTGACGCCGGTAAGCGGGGCGAACGCTCCTATTTCACACAAACATATTTCAACGAACCTCGCGCAACGCGGTGAGGTCGTACCTGCTCACGTCTTTTTTCGTGCGAAAGGAGTTATGCATGCTGGAAAGGAAACCGATAGTGGCCGCAATTGCTGCAGTCATGCTGGGCGCGCTCGCGGGTTGTTCAGCGAGCGGGACGGCAACGAGCGGCGGGAACGGCAGTGGTTCGGCGGCGAGCAGCGGCGATACCACCGTCATAGAGCAGAGCCAGTCATCCACGAGCGGCGCCGCAGCGGGATCGGCAAGCGGCAGTGGGAGTGGAGCGGTAAGCGGCGATGGCGGCAGCTCGACGTCGTCGACAACCCGCGATCGCGGGTCGGCCAGTGGATCGGCGAGCGGCAGCGGGGCTGCGAGCGGATCGGCTAGCGGAACCGGATCGGCGAGCACCGGCACGATGAGCGGCGATCGCCAGACTTCGAGCGGTTCGTCGATGAGCGGCGATGGGTCGTCTACGGGCACCACCAGCCGCAGCGGCGATACCAGCGGGTCTGCGAGCACTGGGTCGACATCGGACCAAAAACGCAAGGAGGAGGAACGCCAGAGCCGATATCCGTCCGACAGCGGGGCTTCCAGCTCCAGCGGCACGTCATCCGGAGCGACGAGCTCGACCACTGTGCAATAAGTGGCTTAGGAAGGCTCTGAATAAGTTGGCCGTTCGCTCTGAGCTTGTCGAAGAGCAACGGCCA
>DATFGD010000425.1:0-5460 GCA_035249725.1 Burkholderiales bacterium | reverse complement strand
CTTCGGCTCGGCGGTGCAATCCTTGGTTGACCGTGAAGGCGACAAGGCGCTGGCGCTGCTCAAGGACATGCACCGCGACTGGCCGTTTTTGAAAGCGCTGCTCTCGAATATGGACATGGTGCTCGCCAAGTCCGATCTGGGCATCGCATCGCGCTACGTCGCGCTCGTCGCAGACGCGGCGCTCAGCGAGCGTATTTTTGGCCGCATCCGCGACGAATGGCAGCTCACCGTCCGGTATCTGCTGGAAATTACCGGGCAGTCGGAACTTCTGCAGACCAATCCGACGCTCGCACGCAGCTTCCGTAACCGTTCGCCCTACATCGATCCGCTCAACCACTTGCAAATCGCCCTGCTCCACCGCCTGCGCGCGGGGGACCGGGAAGACAAAGTGAAGCGCGCCATTCTCCTGACCACCAACGGTATCGCTGCCGGCCTCAGAAACAGCGGTTGAACGCTTGACAAAGAACAATTTCTCCCGCTCAACGATCCACAGCCGTCGTCTTCCGGCGTCAGTGTGATGGGCGCTGCAGGGCAGGCACGAGGGAAAAATCAGTAACTCATTGAGCTGCTTGATTAAAAATCCGGTATAAATTTTAATCGCGACAACAAAATCCTATATGCAGACCCGACTTAGCGCTTCTGTTTACAAACTATGCACATGGTTATCCCCAGACTGTGTGGAAAACGAAAATTCTTCTTGCCTGCAATCAGGTTAAGAAAAACTCGTAAAGCAAAGTATCAGAATCGGCTTGCTGAAAGGCGGGTGGGCGGATAAAGTTACGGCCAGTTTTTTGGAGCAAAAATTTGTTTTCGATTATCGAAGCGGCCGGGTGGCCGATCTGGCCGTTGCTGCTGTGCTCCGTCATCGCGCTTGCCATCATCGGCGAACGGTGGTGGTCGCTGCGCCAAAACGTCGTCATGCCGAAGAATCTGCTGGCGCAAGTGGTGCAGGAATATCGCCAGAACGGCATCTCCTCACAGCTCTTGTCGCGGCTTTACGATAATTCCCCGCTGGGCGTCATCTTTGCTGCGGGCCTGAAGAACGTGAAGACGACACCGGCAATCATGCGCGAATCGATCGAAGAGGCCGGTCGCCTGGTGGCGATCGAGCTCGAACGGTTTCTGACCAGCCTCGGCACGATATCGGCCATCGCGCCATTGCTGGGACTGTTCGGGACCGTCATCGGCATGATCGAAATCTTCGGCTCCCAGGGCCCCCAGGGCGGCAATCCGCTCATGCTGGCGCACGGCATTTCGATCGCGCTCTACAACACCGCGTTCGGCCTGGTCGTTGCCGTGCCGAGCATGATCTTTTACCGTTACTTCCGCGCAAAAGTGGACGCCATGCTGGTCGACATGGAGCTGCAGGCGATCAAGCTGGTGGAGGTCCTGCACGGCGAACGCCAGGCGTAGCGGACCGCTCATGCATTTTCGATCTCGTTCGTTCCGGGAAGAGCCGGAGATCAATTTCATTCCGTTGATCGACGTCCTCCTGGTAATCCTGATCTTCCTCATGGTCACCACGACTTACTCGCGCTACGCCGAGCTGCAGATCAACCTGCCGACAGCGGAAGCCGGCAAGCCGCCGGAGCGCGTCGAGCAGATCGATGTCGCGGTCGATGCGCAAGGCAAGTACCTGATCAACAAGACACCCGTCGCGTTCAGCGGGCCGGAAGCGTTCAGCCAGGAATTGAAGCGCGCTGCGGGAAACATGAAGGAGCCGGTGATCATCATCGGCGCCGATGCCAACGCGCCGCATCAGTCGGTGATCAACATCATGGAAGCGGCGCGTATCGCCGGATACGGCAAGATCACCTTTACCACTCAGGCGAAGCAGAAATAAGCGATTGCGCCGATCGGGGGCGCGCGCCGGGATCTGCATCTCTTTCTCATCATGGCCTGGCTCGAGCGACATTGGTACGGCGTCACCCCGGTCTCTTTCCTGCTGTTTCCGCTGAGTCTCGTTTTTCGCGTCGCGGTTGCCGTCCGCCGCGCGCTGTACCGGGTTGGGGCGCTGAAGACGAGCAGGATGCCGGTCCCGGTCGTCGTCATCGGCAACCTGACTGTGGGCGGAACCGGGAAAACGCCGCTCGTCATGTGGCTTGTGGGGTTTCTGCGCGCGCGCGGCATGCGCCCGGGCATCGTGAGCCGCGGCTACGGCGGAAAACAAGCCGCACCGGCGGCGGTCAGCGCCACGAGTAATGCAGCGCTCTGTGGTGACGAGGCGGTCATGCTGGCGCAGTGCTGCGGCGCGCCGGTCTGGGTGGGAAGGGATCGCGCGCAGACCGCAAAGGCGCTGCTAGCGGCCGCCCCGGGCTGCAACGTCATCCTAAGCGATGACGGCTTGCAGCATTACCGCCTGGAGCGGGATGTGGAGGTCGTGGTCGTCGATGGCTGGCGCGGCGCCGGGAACGGGCTTCTGCTGCCGGCGGGCCCGTTGCGCGAGCCCGCATCCCGGCTCAAGGCGGTCGACGCCATCGTCGTCAATGTGAGCGAGTCAGCCGCCATAGGTGTCAAGGGCATTGCACCGGCGGCCTATGCAATGGCGTTCACAGGCAGCGTGTTCTACAACCTGCTCAATCCCGATCGCCATGCCGGTCCGGAGCACTTCCGCGGCCGGCGTGTGCACGCCGTCGCGGGCATCGGCCGCCCGGAGCGGTTCTTCCACCATTTGCGCCGGCTCGGCATCGATTTCACAGCGCATCCGTTTCCGGACCACCACGCGTTTTCGCCAGACGATCTTGCGTTCGCCGATGCCGAATGCATCGTGATGACCGAGAAGGATGCGGTAAAATGCCGCGACTTCGCGCATGAGCGGCACTGGGTGCTGCCGGTCGCCGCCGAACTCGACCCGGCCTTCGGCGAGCTCGTGTTGGGCAAACTGAGGAAGCTCGCGCATGGATCCTAAACTTCTCGACATACTTGTCTGTCCGCTGTGCAAGGGGCCGCTGGTGTACCGCAAAGCGCAGGGCGAATTGCTGTGCAAGCCGTGCCGGCTCGGTTATCCCATCAAGGACGATATTCCCGTCATGCTGGAGGACGAAGCGCGCAAGCTGCCTCCTGAAGAAGAAGTATAAGTGTCAGGACCAACTGATCAGGACCGGCACTACGCCTTTTGATGCGCGATCGTTCATCCTGATTCCTTGATCCCGCACCCATGGATTTTGTCGTCATCATTCCGGCGCGCTACGCCTCTTCGCGTTTTCCCGGCAAGCCGCTCGAAGATATTGCAGGCAAGCCCATGGTCGTACACGTCGCCGAACGCGCCTGGAAAAGCGGCGCGCGCGAAGTGCTGATTGCGACGGACGATGCTCGCATCGCGGATGCCGCGCGCGATTACGGCCATACCGCGATCATGACGCGACGCAATCATGCTTCGGGCACTGACCGGCTCGCCGAAGTCGTCGTGCAGCGGCGCTGGCCCGCCTCCCGCATTGTCGTCAACGTGCAGGGTGATGAACCGTTGATCGAACCCGCGCTCATTCGTGAGGTCGCGTCCAATCTCGCGCGCCATCGCAACGCGCAGATCGCAACCGCGTGCACGCCGATCCGCGGTGCGCACGAATTTGCGAATCCCAACGTCGTCAAGGTCGTGCTCGACAACGACGGGTATGCGCTTTATTTCAGCCGCGCACCGATACCGCATGCCCGGGACCGGGCCGTGCGTTCGCTTCGCGTCGCGGACGGCGGCGCAGCGACAATCGCGCGCGGACTGCCGGCCTATCGTCATCTCGGCCTCTACGCCTACCGCTGCGGCTTCTTGCGGCGTTTTACGCGGCTCAGGCCGAGCGCAATCGAACGTGTCGAAGCGCTCGAGCAATTGCGCGCGCTTGCGCACGGCTTCCGAATCAGCGTCGCCATCTCGCGCAAGGCGCCGCATCCGGGCATCGACACACCCGAGGATCTCGAGCGCGTCCGCCATCTTTTCCGCCGGCGTTAGACCCACACGGGTTTCTCGGCGCTGCAAAACCCGTTATACTGCGGCCCGTCAAAATTCCTGCCCGTACGCCGGCACACGAGTCCGGCGGAATGCGGCTCCCCCACCTTACATCACCCGCAGAGATGCGCATCCTCTTACTCGGTCTGCCTGGTGCGGGCAAAGGCACGCAGGCTCAATTCCTCATCGAGAAATTCCGCATTCCGCAGATTTCGACCGGCGACATGCTGCGTGCCGCGATGAAAGCCGGAACACCGCTGGGACGCGAAGCGAAGCAGTACATGGACAAGGGCGCGCTCGTTCCCGACCACATCGTCATCGAACTCGTCCGGGAGCGCGTGCAGCAGCCGGACTGCGCGGGCGGATTCATCATGGACGGATTTCCGCGCACGCTCCCCCAGGCTGAAGCGTTGCGCGCCGCCGGCATCGATATCGACTTCGTGATCGAGATCGAAGTGAGCGACAACGAGATCCTGCGGCGCATGAGCGGCCGGCGCGTGCACCCCGGCTCGGGCCGCTCCTACCACGTGGCGTTCAAGCCGCCCAAGGTTCCGGGCAAGGACGATGTGACCGGAGAGCCGCTGGTTCAACGGCCGGACGACAACGAGGAGACGGTGCTCAAGCGCATCGCGACGTATCACACGCAGACCAAGCCGCTCGTCAATTACTATCTCAACTGGGCCGCCAGCGGGGATCCCCGCGCCCCGCGTTATGTGAACATCTACGGCACGGGCTCGGTGGAACACATCCGCGACAAGATCTTTGCCGCCCTCGGCACCAAGCGCTCCTGAGGAGGTATCGCATTTCCCGCGCTAGGGTCCACCGTGCGAGCTGCGGTAAAATGCGCCTTTTCCCGTTTTCACGCTCCGCATCCCCGTGGCACTACGCAACGCTTTGTACGCCCAGTCGGGCGGCGTGACCGCCGTGATCAATGCCAGCGCGTGCGGCGTCATCGAGACCGCGCGCAAGCACCGCAACCGCATCGGTAAAGTGTATGCGGGTCGCGATGGCATCATCGGCGTGCTGACGGAAGATCTCATCGACACATCGCGCGAGACGCCGGCGGCCATACGCGCGCTGCGCCACACGCCGGCGGGCGCGTTCGGCTCGTGCCGCTACAAATTGAAAGGCCTGGAGGAAAACCGCGCGCAGTACGAGCGGCTGATGGAGGTGTTCAAGGCGCACGATATCGGCTACTTCCTCTACAACGGCGGCAACGATTCGGCCGACACCACGTGGAAAGTGTCGCAGCTCGCCGAGGAGCTCGGCTATCCCCTCGCCTGCATCGGCATCCCGAAGACGGTGGACAACGACCTCGTGGGAACGGACAACTGTCCGGGATTCGGTTCGGTTGCGAAATACGTCGCGACCAGCGTGCGCGAGACCGGCTTCGACGTCGCGTCCATGGCGCGGACGTCGACTCGCGTATTCGTGCTCGAAGTCATGGGCCGACATGCCGGCTGGATTACCGCAGCGTGCGGGCTCGCAGCCGAAAAAGAAGGCGACGCGCCCCATATCCTGCT
>DATFGD010000424.1:0-2215 GCA_035249725.1 Burkholderiales bacterium | reverse complement strand
TGCAGGCTGCGCAGGTTCCGGTGTCGGGGGCGCAACGTTCTTCTTGCTGCGCAAGGCCTCGAGCTTGGCCCGCTGTGCCGGCGTATAAAAAAGACGCCCGAGCGGCTCTGCCGCGTAAGCCGCGTACCCGATGAACAAGGGCGCGATGAACGCGATGAAAGCGAGCGCGTGCATCATGACTTTTTGTCTGCGAGTGGTGGCCGCGCGGTAATCCACGACAATTCGCACTCCGCCGAGAGATTCGGCTGAAAGCGGATGGCGCCGGTAACCTCCATGCGCCTCAACGTGCACTGGTCGATCTGGAACACACCGGCACCGGTCTGGACGAGCGTATTGAAGAACCGCATGAGGTCCGCCTCATGGAGCAATCCGAAACGCAGTTTCATGATCGACTGATGAAGCGCAAGCTGACCTGGACTGAAATCGCTCGCATAGGTGTAGGCGCGCTGTTCACTGATCTGGTAGTCGACACCGAAGAGCTCGGCACGCTGATTCGCGACGCGCAACCCGTCCAGCCAGTTGATGCGCTGCTCGTCGCCGACAAAGCCGACGCGCTGCAGTTGAACGTAGCGATCGAGGTAGCGCGCGATCAGTTCCCGCTCCTCGCCGGACTGATAGAGCCGGTTGCGGGCTTCCTTAAGTAGCGTCTCCTGCTGTGCGAGCTGCTGGCGCGCCACGGCAAGCAGTCGGTCCGTGTAATACACCGATGCAACGGCGGCGAGCGCCACAACGATCAGCACGATCGCCGGCACCTGGAGCGTTTTGAGTTCGTTTCCCTTCATCCGTCCCGCTTCAGCACCATTACCACACTGAAATCGGCGCCTTCGCCGTTCTCGCCCTTTTCCACTGTATTGCCTGCCAGCGGCAGTTTGGGATCGATGTTCAGGGGCAACTTGACGATACGCGCTTCCGCCACGCCGGGATCGTTCGCCAGGTGCTCGGCAAACCGGTGTATGAGTGCGATGGCTGCGCGATAGTCGCCGCGAAACGGCTTGATCTCAGCCTCGATGAGCCCGCTCTCGCGGCGCGATGAGCCGGCCGTTGCTGCGCTTGGCACGGTGCCCGGAGCCACCCGTGCTGCGGTGCCTGACAAGTCGAGACTGCTCGTGCCATATTTCCAACTGAGCTGACGGATCGCGATGCCGGGGGTTGCTTCGAGCGCTTTGCTTACGGTCTGCATGAAGTTTTCCGGGGTTCGCACACCTGCGCTCAGCCGTTGCGCGATGTCCACGGCATTCTTCAGGTTCGCCGCAGAACTCGGCGCTGCTGGAAACTGGCGCGTGATCTCCTGGTACGCTGCGCGCAATTGCGCGGTTTGCCGCGCCGCCACTTCACGATCCGCATGGGCGAGCGCCGTCTGCCACAGGTTGACCCCGCTCCAGCTCACTGCAAAGAAAGCTGCGATACCGGCCGCGGCATAGATGGCGCGGCGTTGCTGATAGCGTCCGAAGCCACCGGTCACGCTGGTGGGGGCGAGGTTTCCGGGGGGCGTCTGCCGACCGAGAAGCTGGAGAAAAATGACGTCGGCCGTGACCGAAAGCAGTGATTCGGGAACGTGTAGCCGCGAAGCGAGGTCGCGACGATCCAGATGCACGCAGGCTAGGCTGGGATTATCCCGGGCGATGGTTTCCGCGGCTTCCGTCAGTTCATTGTTGCGGTCAAGCAGTACGACGGTGAGCTGCTCGTCGAGTCGCGCCGCGCGCAGGGCATGCAGATAGATCCGGGTATTGGAAATCTCCTCGGCAACAAGGCGCCGCGCGCTGCCGCCGCGCGCTCCGTCGCCGCGGGTGAGGCGGCTTAGCCGAAATTGACGGTCGCGCAGGAACGTGAGCCTCAGTCCGCTGCTGTGCTGGGAGACGAGCAGAATGTTGGCGGTCTTGAGCCGCAGCGCGGCGACCAATGCCGGGCTCACCATGGGCAGCATGAAGATGCCCGCCACGGGAAGTCCTTGCGCCGCCACCGCCTGCAGCCAGGCTGCGATGAGATCCGCATTCGTCAGCGCGGAGAAAAGATAGCGGTCGTCGCGGCGTCGTCCCGGCTCGCGACCCAGGAATGACGCATTGATATAGGGGATGTTGCGGTAATGCTGCCGCAATTTGCGGCGTACCATTTCACTGCGGTCGGATCCGAACGCATGCGGCAAAGTCTCGAATCGATAATCCTCTTCGACCGCATCCACCATCAGGTAGGCGGGTACGCCGGAAAGCGGCATCAG
>DATFGD010000423.1:0-6244 GCA_035249725.1 Burkholderiales bacterium | reverse complement strand
CAACGTGCGAACCTTGGACGCGCCCGGCGTCCAAAGACATAACCGTGGAAGTTAAGCTGGAGCCTATTTTCCGATGACGGCTGTCCAAACCAATCCCGCCGCCACGCGTGACGCGCTGGCGGGCTTGATTCCGGTCTCGATCATTACGGGTTTCCTGGGGAGCGGAAAAACCACGCTCATCAATCGCCTTCTCAAACGGCCGGAAATGAACCGCGTCGCCGTGGTGGTCAACGAGCTCGGGGAAATCGGCGTCGACAATGACCTGGTGGAAGTTTCCTCCGAGCAGATGATGCTGCTCAACAATGGCTGCCTGTGCTGTGTGCTGCGCGGCGACCTTCAGGAAACGTTGCGCGATCTCTTCCTCAAGCGCCGCAACGGCGAAATCATCGATTTCGACCGAGTGGTCATCGAAACGACGGGACTGGCGGACCCGGCGCCTGTCATGCAGACGCTGATCACCGATACGATGCTGCTCGAACAATACCGGCTGGATTGCGTGGCGACGCTCGTAGACGCGGTAAATGCGCCGGGGCAACTCGAACAGTTCTCGGAGCCGGTCAAGCAGATCGCGCTCGCCGACCGGCTGGTGGTGACCAAGAGCGACCTTGTGGATAAGGCGCAGCTCGACGGGCTGGTGGCACGCCTCAATGAAATCAATCCGCGCGCGCCGGCGCGCGTGGCGCTCAATGGCGAGGTCGATCTTGCGTTTCTGGTGGACGTGGGTCTGCGCCGCACGAGCGCCCGACTGGAAGAAATCGAACGCTGGCTGGGCGACACGGGCACGCACGAGCATCGACACGACGAGCACGTGAAAACATTCGTGCTGCGCTTTGAAAAAGCGATGTCGTGGGCCGCATTCACGCAGTGCATGGAAGTGCTGACCGCCTTGCGCGGTCCGGACCTGCTGCGGATCAAAGGCCTTGTAAACGTAGAAGGCAAGTCGGGGCCCATGGTCGTGCAGGGCGTACAGCACCTCTTTCATCCGCCGCTGGAACTCGCGAGCTGGCCCGGTGACGACCGCGGCACGCGGCTGGTCTTCATCACGCGCGGCATCAGCCGTGAGTCGGTGGTGCAGTTATTCAGCGCGGTGGGCGGTTTGGCGGGAGATACGCGCAGTCCCGCGTAAAACACATATCGTGGCGGGTATTCATAGACGCCACTTTCTGCCCAGCCATACGCCCAAAACCAGCAGCGCAGTAAGCGTCGCCGCCGCAATTCCGCCCCTGTGGACATTCAGCGAGTGCTGTGCGCTCGAGGAGAGCGCTCGCTCGTCGAAGCGGCCGTGCGCGCCGTAGTTGCCCGGGACGGATGCATACAGGTTATCCCGATAGGCGGCAGGCAAAGGCCGTTCTGTCTGCTGACCGTCATAAGCTGCAGACGCGAGGTAGCGGTCCAGTAGCCCTGGGATGATGCGCGTGCCTATGATCGCCTGCACTGCCGGAAAGCCGACCCACATTTCGCGCCGCGGTCTCTGTGCGGCGGAGTAGATCGCCTCCGCAGCCAGCTCGGGCTGGAAAATCTTGCCAACGGGTTGCGCATACTTCCCCATGCGATTGCGTCCCCAGTCGAACTGCGGCGTATTGAAGCCGGACAGGTGGACCATCACGAGATGGACGCGGCTCTTGTCGTGAATCAACTCGGAACGGAGCGAGTCGGTAAAGCCGCGCAGCGCGCTCTTCGCACCGCAGTAGGGCGCCTGCAAAGGGATTGACCGATAGGCGAGTGCGGAACCGACCTGGATGATCGTTCCCCGATCGCGCGGTCTCATGCGTATGAGGGCAGCACGCGTGCCCCATACGGCGCCAAGATACGTGACTTCGGTCGCGCGCCGAAAATCTTCGGGCGGCGTTTCCAGAAAAGTGCCGAAGATCGTCGCCATGGCATTGTTGACCCAGACGTCGATCGGGCCCCATTCGCGCTCGATGCGCTCTGCTGCCGCCTCCACCTGCTTCTGATCCGCCACGTCCGTGACGATTGTCATGGCTTCTCCGCCGGCGGCGCGGATATCGTTCTCGGCAGCGTTCAGGCGTTGCGCATCGCGTGCAAGCAGTGCGACCCGCCAGCCGCGCTGGCCGAAGGCCAGCGCGGTCGCGCGCCCTATGCCTGCCGAAGCGCCGGTAATGACAACGATGCGACGCTCGGCGCTCACTTAGAAGGTTGCGCGGGTCAAGGTTTCGTCTGACACGCCCACGCGATACCAGCGATAGCCGTAGCCGTCGAGCGCGATTTCATGTCTGCCCCGGTTGTCCGCGCGGCTATGTTCTTCCGCAAGCAGATCGACGAGGCGCCGCCCGTCGCGGCCCTTGAGCTTCAAACGGATTGTTTGGGCCGCGTCGCTAAAGTTGTGGAGCGTAACCATCGAGGCGTTTCGAAACTGATAGCTGAGTACCAGGACTGAAGGCGCATTGGTCTCCAGGACCTCGCACTTGCCCCAAAAGATTTCAGGACACTCTTTGCGCGCCCGGATGAGCCGCGCCGTCCAGTTCAGAAATGAGTTTGGATCCCGCCGCTGTGCGTTTACGTTAACTTTGCGGAAGCCGAAAATAGGGTCCTCGATCGCGGGCAGCACGGTTTTTTTCGAGCGCGAGAAGCCACCGTTTGATTCGTCGGTCCATTGCATGGGTGTGCGTGTCGCCTCGCGCTCGTTGAGCGAGAGGTCTTCGCCCATGCCGATTTCGTCGCCATACTGGAGCATCGGCGTGCCGGGCAATGCGAAGAGCAGGCTGAACGCGAGCTCCATCCGTCGCCGGTCATTGCGCAGCATCGGTGCGAGCCGCCGGCGGATGCCCCGTTGATAGAGCTGCATTGAACGCTCTGGCGCGAAGGCTTCGAACACGCGCTTGCGCTGTGCTTCGGTGAGTCGTCCGAGATCGAGCTCGTCGTGGCTGCGAAGGAACTGCACCCACTGCGCGTCCCGCGGAATAGACGCGAGCGTCTCGCATAGCGCGCGCCGAAGCGGCTCGACGTCCGCGGTAGCCAGCGCATAAAAGAGACGCTGATTCACCGGGAAGTTGAGCATCATCTGCAACCGGTCCGCTTCGTCGCCGAAGTAGTCCATGCTCTCGGCGGGCGGAACGTTGGCCTCGGCGAGCAGGATGGCGTCACGACAACGCCACTGGAGAAAACGTCGCATCTCCTGCAACAACTCAAAATCCTTGACCGGCTTCACGTTCGCGCCTTTGCGTTCCACCAGGAAAGGAACCGCATCCATCCTGAAGCCGGATATGCCGAGCTGCAGCCAATAGCCCATGGTCTTGTACAGCTCGTCGCGGTACGCGGGATGATGCGTATTGAGATCGGGCTGGAATTCGTAGAAGCGGTGGAAGTAATACTTGCGTGCCTCGGCATCGCGCGTCCACGTCGTCTTTTGTGCGGGCGGGAAGACCATGCCGGTCGCGTGAGTGGGCGGGCGCTTGTCGCTCCACACATACCAGTTCCGGAACGGAGAGTCGGGATCGGCGCGCGCTGACTGAAACCACGGGTGCTGATCGGAGGTGTGGTTGGCGACCAGATCCACCACGACGCGCATGCCGATCGCCTGCGCGTGATTCATGAATTCCACGAAGTCGCCCGAGGTACCGAAGCGTGGGCTGACGCCGTAATAGTCGCTGACGTCGTAGCCATTATCGCGGTTGGGCGAGCAGTAGAACGGCTGCAGCCAGACGCACGTGACACCGAGGCCGGCGAGGTAGTCGAGACGCCGGCTCAGTCCTTCGAAATCCCCCACGCCGTCGCCGTTGAAATCCATGTAGGTCGCGACGTTGAGGCAGTAGAGTACCGCGTTCTTATACCAATAGTCGTCTATCGCCATGGGGCTGAGCCGCTGCGGGAGTGCCTGGTGGGGTAGGGATCCCGCTACGCAGACCACCCCGCCGCCTTCAGCGCCCCCTCCTCATGTAGGAAGGGCGATTTTTTTCGCGCCCTCACAAATGAGGAGAGGGCTTACTGTGCGAGCGGGGTGGGAGCGTTTAGCGGCCCATGAAGTGTTCAACCAGCGGGGCGCCGCCAAAGCCTTTCACGTTCTTGGCCAGCGTGACCTGCTTGTTGAGCCGGTCCACGAGCTTGAGGAAGCCTTCCCACAGCTTGCGCTCGGCGCTGTTGGCGGGCGAAGAACGGATCTGCTCCTTATGCAGGAGGATCGAGCCGCAACTGCGCTCGAGTTCCAGCTCGAAGCCTTCGAGGCCGCGGATGCGGTAGGTCGACCAGGCCTGACGCAGCGCTTCCAGATTGCGCAGGAAGAGTTTCTTCAAGTCGGGCGGCAGATGGGACTCGAGCACGTGATTGATGAGATTGTCCAACTCGGTGCGCAACGCTTCCAACTGCTCATCCTTGATCGTCGTGATCTCGCTCGATCGCGCCAGCCGGTCCGCCCCGAACTGAAGGCCGTAGAGCGTAAAGTCATCGAGATGATTGCGCCAGTTTTCCCAGTGCGTTTCGAAGTTGAGATGGCAGAGCAGCGTCTCGATGTTCTCGAAAGGCTTGAGATAAAGTTTGTGGTCGATGTCGGAGAGCCGGACAATCGAGGACTTTGCCTTGCGGACGAGGTCGATGACATCGGCAATCATCTTGAGGAGCGTAGCGGTGTCGCTTTCCGGCACGCCAAGCACGTTTGCCCACACCGTTTTTGTTTTTTCCTCACTCGGATAGTGACGGGCCGCTTCGAGCAGATCGTACAGCCTTCCTGCAGGATTGTTTTGCACTTCCATGGAGCCTCCGCCGGCTAGTTATCACCAGTACGGCGAACTATGCCGTAAGGTCCGCGAAAGGGGTTACGAGCCGGATACAGCCCGTTTGGAGCATGGGGCCCGACTCTCAGGACGCGGGCGGCTCAGTTGAAGCGGGAAGGGGCAACCGGATGGTGAAGTCACTCCCCTTGCCGAGCCCGTTGCTTCGCACCTGCACCGTCCCGCCGTGCTGCAGAACGAGGTTTTTGACCAGGGAGAGCCCGATTCCCAGCCCCTTCTCATCGAAGTTATCGGGATCCGGGACCTGGGTGAACAGCTCGAATATATGCGTTTGCATATCGGGCGCCACACCAATGCCGTTGTCCTCGATCTTGAATACCGCCTCGTCGCCTTCGATGGTCGATTCAATGCCGATGAGCCCACCGGGCGGGGTGTACTTCACGGCATTATCGATCAGGTTCTGAATCACCTGTTGCAGCCGGGTCGCATCACCGACCACTGGGATTTCAACCGGCAGCAGCACTTCATTCACGGTATGTCGGCGCGACAGTATGGTGGGCCGCATGGTTTCCAGCGCGCGTGTGATGATGGCTCTCAGGTCTATACGCTCGCGCCTTAACTTGAGCTTTCCACTGTATGCCTGCGTCGCATCGGTGATGTCATCGAGCAAACGCCGGATCGCCTGAAGCTGACGATCGATGACATCGAGCGAAGGCTGGATCGCTGCCGCATCCTGAGTGCTGCGGCGGATCGAGTCGACCGCCACCGTCGTTGCGAACAGCGGATTGCGCAGCTCGTGCGCTGCGACGGCGAGGATCTTGTCTTTCTGTCTGCCGCGCTCCATCAGCGCCGCGATCTCGTTGCGGAGCGTGCTCACCTGTTGCTGCAAGTCCGTGCGATCGCGCAGCATCTTGGCGAAGCCGACGAGTTCGCCGTCCGCGCCGCGCAGCGGAAACATCGCGCCGTTGGCCCAGAAACGACTGCCGTCGGCGCGCAGCATCCAGCGGTCATTCTCCATCGAGCCCTGCGCGGCAGCCGTCGCCATCTCGTGTTCGAACACGCCGCGGGTGACGTCCTCCGGTATGAACAGCAGATCCGCTTTTCTGCCCGCGACCTTCTCCTGACTGTGCCCAAACAGTTCCTCCGCCGTGGCATTCAGCCACACAATAATGCCTTGAGGGTCGAGCAGGGCAATCGCGTATTCCCTCATCTGCTCCAGTACGAGCGGGCAGAGGTCGCTGACTGCGCGGCCTACCAGGCCATTCCCTCGCGATCTCGATTGAGCGGGCTGTTTCATACTGACCTACAATGGGCTTAGTGCTTTCATGCCGGTTTGCGTTCCCGGCCACGATGCTACGATGGTGAGGATCGACATCCGCCCTTCGCGTCAGCTTGTGCTACTTATGGCACTCGCGCACGCCGCCGCGGCCGCCGTTCTACTGACTCTACCGCTTACGCTAGGGGCACAGGGCTTACTCCTGCTGGCGATAGCCGCAAGCTTCGGCCGGTCGTTGTGGGGACCGGCGCTACTGCGGGCCGCTAATGCTGTCGTTGCAGTG
>DATFGD010000422.1:0-4062 GCA_035249725.1 Burkholderiales bacterium | reverse complement strand
CCCGCGGGCACCACGGTGACGCTCGGCTGCGGCGTCTGGACGCCGCGGCTGATGCGTACTTTTTCCTCGCCTTCGGTGATCTCCAGTTCCGCGATACCGGACTGCTGCACCAGATCGATGAGCGTCTTGAGCTTTCTCAGGTCCATGGACTTCCTCTATTCAGCTCCCCGGTGCGGTTGCAGCGCATGGGCGAGTGCCAGTTCGTAGCCCACCGCGCCGAATCCGCTGACCAAACCGACCGCAAGATCGGTGAAGTAAGAGCGGTGGCGAAAGGACTCCCTCGCGAAAACGTTCGACAGATGAACCTCGATGAACGGTATTCCCGCCGCTGCCAGCGCATCGCGCATCGCGACGCTGGTGTGGGTGTAGGCCGCCGGGTTGATGATGATGAAGTCGATGCCCTCGCGGCCCGCCTGCTGGATGCGGCCCACGATCTCGGATTCCGAATTGCTCTGGAACGCGGTCAACTCCGCGGCCGATTGCTTCGCCTGCTTCGTGAGGCGCGCTTCGATCTCCCTCAGCGTCGCAGCCCCGTAGTGTTGCGGCTCGCGGCTGCCCAGCAGGTTGAGATTCGGTCCATTGATGAGAAGGATGTGCTTGGCCGGTTTCATTGGGAAGTGGCCTGGAGCCTGCGGCCAAGATCCTTTGTTTTGCTGCGTTATACCGGGTAGTTTGCCGGAATTAGCGGGATTTTGTCCAGTTCAGTGGCGTGCGCGTGACAATCACCGCCTGGAGTCCACAGTTCTGGGCAGCACCATTGCAGGGCCATGTAGTGCGTCAGGGCCGCGCGAAAGCGGGCGATACTCCGCCTTGTCCGCCCGTATGGAGATGCGAGCAGTTAAATGAATATAGCGTGGTTTATCGCTGTAACTGCTTCTGCAGCAGGCGTTCGAGATCGGCTTCTTTGGCTTTGCCGAGTTCGCTGCTCACGATCCGGCCATCACGGCCGAGGATGACCGTGAACGGCAGCGCACCGATCCGGTTCCCGGCATGGCGGGTCATGTCCACGGTGTCGATACCGCCCAGGAGGATCGCATAGTTCATCCCGAAGTCGCGCGCAAAAGCGGCCACTTTGTCGGGCTGATCGATGGCGATGCCGACGAACTGCGCACCGCGCGGACCATACTTCGCCTGCAGTTTGACGAAGGCGGGAATCTCCTCGCGGCACGGCGCGCACCACGTTGCCCAGAAATTCACGATGACGACCTTGCCTCGCCATTGCGCCATGTCCTGCTGTTGGCCGGCGAGATCCGGGAGACGCAGCCCCCATAGGGTATCCGCGGCCGAAGCATCGGGCGCGAGGCGCCACAGGTGCGTGCCGATGCCGGAAAGCGCGGCGACGAGCCCTACCGCGACGACGATGAGTATCTGGCGGCGGCGCTTCACTGGCGCGCGAGCACGCGATCGAGGACGCCCGCGAACCGATCCGCCGATTGAAAGCCGATTACGCGCAGGCCGGCGATCTCCTCGCCACGCCGGTCAAAGAACACGATTCCCGGTGGGCCGAACAACCGAAACCGCCGGAGCAGCGCACCGTGCGCCGCAGTGCCCGCCGTCACGTCCGCCTGCAGCTTGACCATCTGATCGAGCCGCATGCGCACCGCCGGGTCGCTGAAGGTGTAGCGCTCCATTTCCTTGCACGTGACGCACCAGTCGGCATAGAAGTCCAGCATGACCGGGGTGCCGCCGGCCGCGCGCACCGCCTCCGCCAATGCTGCAGGATCGTCGATGCGCTGAAATGCAACCGGCTCCGTTTCGACTGTGCGCTCACCCAGGCGCAGCGCCGACAGCGGTTGCAGCACGTCGCGACTGCCTGCAAGCGCGCCGACCAGATAAGCGGCGCCGGCGAGCAGCGCGATGACGCCAACGCCCTTGCTGAAGCGTTGAAAGGCATGGACCCCGGGCGGCAAGGGATCCAGCGCGTGCAGAAATATGGCCGTGATGATGAGCAGCGCCGCCCACGCGAGCATCTGCGCGATCAGCGGGATCAGCGGCGACACCAGATAGATCGCAACGCCGAGCAGCACCACGCCAAAGAAACGCTTGACCGTCTCCATCCACGGTCCGGCTTTGGGCAGCAGCGCTCCGGCTGAAGCGCCCACCACGAGCAGCGGGACGCCCATGCCGAGCGCCATGGCGAAGAGCGCCGAACCGCCCAGCACCACGTCGCGGGTCTGGCTGATGTAAAGCAGCGCCCCGGCGAGCGGCGCAGCCATGCAGGGGCCGAGGATCAGTGCCGAGAGCACGCCCATGGAAAATACACCCATGAAATGACCGCCGTGCAGATGGTTGCTGGTTTCCGCAAGCCGCGTCTGCAACGCCACCGGCAGTTGCAACTCGTAGAGACCGAACATGGCGAGCGCGAGCAGCACAAAGATCGCGGCGAAGCTTCCGAGCACCCATGGATTCTGGAACGCCGTGGAAAGGATCGCACCGGACAGGCCTGCAGCAACACCGGCGGCGGCATATGTGATGGCCATCCCGAGCACATAAGCCGCGGCGAGCAGAAAGCCGTGCATCTTCGTGAGGCGGCCGCCCCGGCCCGCGATGATGCCCGAGAGCACAGGCACCATGGGCAAAACGCAGGGCGTGAAGGAAAGCAGCAGGCCGAATCCGAAGAAGCTTGCGACCATGAGCCAGAATCCGCCGCGGAAAAGTTCCGCCACCGCGAAATCATCGCCACGCGTCGCGCCGCCCGGCACGTCGACGAAGGGCGAGGCGGCGTTCTTGTCCCCCGACGGCGCGATGAACGCATTGCCGGGTGCAGAGCTGAAGCCCGCAAGCTTCAGTTCGGCTTTTTGTTCGTGCGGCACGTAGCACACGCCGACATCGGCGCAGCCTTGCGAGACTGCGCTGAGCACCATGCTCGGCGCAGCCCCCGCGGTCGCCAGCGGCAAGAGAATGCGCACTTCGTCGCGATAGACCTCGACGTCGCCGAAGAATTTGTCCGTCTTCTTCTTCCCGGGCGGCAACTGCGGCGCACCGAGTTTGACCTCCGCCGGCTGCGCGGTGAACTGGAACTTGTCGCGGTACATGTAATAGCCGGGCGCGATCCGATACTGCACCTCGACGGCATCGGGGCCGGCGATGCGGGCCGCGAAGCGGAACGCCTGCTCGGGCTCGAGCAATTGCGGTTCCGCAGCCTGGGCCGGCCAGCAGAGGACCAACACCAAAAAGAGGAGGAATCGCATGAGGGGACACATCACCCGGAGGTGGTCTCCGCAACCACCCACCGCAGGTATCCCGGCAGTCCGCGCACGATTGGGATTGCGACAATTTCGGGAAGCTCGTAGGGATGGGCCGCCGTGATGGCCGCCTCGACACGGTCGTAGAGCGCGCGCTGCGTCTTGACCAACACGGCCACCTCGTTTTCCGTCGCTACGCGCCCCTCCCAACGATAGACCGAGGCGATTTCGCCGAACACGTTGACGCACGCGGCGAGCCGCTGCTCCACGAGGTCGCGTGCGATATTCATGGCGCTCGCCCGATCGGGCAGGTTGGTGAGGACGATCAGTGTGTCCGCGTCGGCTTGCGACATCGTTTCTCCCGTTGAATCACTTTCCAAATTGGACACTGCGGTAGCTCAATCCATGGCGCATCGCATGCCGTGGGTGTAGCACCCGGAGCGCCGGAGCGGCTGTGATAGACTCTGCACTTTTGTCGGCGCGGCGTTGCGCGTTGCGGCCCGCCCGAAATCGCTTCCGCGCCTAGATCACACGAAGCGCCACCGCGCAGCACGTGCCCGGGTGCAGACCGCCGACGTGATCCATCGAGGGCGACATGCTTCGCCCTTTCGCCGGCCACCCATGATCGCTCGTCACCGCAATGGCTGAATTTTAGCCCAAGCGGCGAGCGGCCACGAACTGCCGAGCAGGACCGGACATGTCTTACCGCATCACGATCAAACCGAGCAACCACAGCTTCAGCGCGAGCGAAGGCGAGACCATACTCGAATCGGCGCTGCGTGAGGGCTTTGTGATCGCCTACGGTTGCCGCAACGGCGCCTGCGGCACCTGCAAAGGCCGGGTGCTCGAGGGTGAGGTCGATTACGGCATCTACCAG
>DATFGD010000421.1:0-5696 GCA_035249725.1 Burkholderiales bacterium | reverse complement strand
TTGCTTTTGAGCCGCCAGGTGGTGATCACCGGCGAGCGGCTGACGGACGCTTCCCCCGGTTTCGATCAGACCGATAACCGCCCCATCGTCAGCGTTACGCTGGACGGGCAGGGCGCACGCGTTTTCCAGCAGGTGACGCGGGAGGCCGTCAAACGCCGCATGGCGATTCTGCTCATCGATCGCGGCAAGCCGGAGGTGCTGACCGCGCCGGTGATCCAGTCCGAACTCGGCGCACGCTTTCAGATTACGGGCTTTCGCAGCACCGAGGAGACCAAGGATCTCGCGCTGCTGCTGCGCGCCGGCGCGCTTGCAGCCCCCATGGAAATTGTCGAGGAGCGCACCGTCGGCCCCTCGCTCGGCGCGGAGAATATCCGCATCGGTTTCTATTCGGCCCTCTACGGCTTCATCGCGATCTCGCTGTTCATGATTGCGTACTACCAGGTGTTCGGCGTTTTCTCGGTGCTCGCGCTGGCGTCGAACGTGCTCTTTCTCGTCGCGCTGCTTTCCATGTTGCAGGCGACGCTCACGCTGCCCGGCATGGCCGGCATCGCGCTTACCATCGGCATGGCGATCGACGCCAACGTGCTGATCAACGAGCGCATCCGGGAAGAGCTGAGGAATGGCAACACGCCGCAGGCGGCGATTCACGCGGGCTACGACCGCGCCTGGGCAACGATTTTCGACTCCAACCTGACCACCTTGATCGCCGGGGTGTTCCTGTTTCTGCTGGGCTCGGGGCCGGTCAAGGGCTTCGCGGTCGTGTTGTGCCTTGGCATTCTGACCTCGCAGTACAGCGCGGTGATGGTTGCGCGTGGGCTTTCGAACTTCTATTACGGGCGCCGCCGCAGGCTCGATCGCATCTCGGTCGGCCAGATCTGGCGGCCCGCCGCGGACAAACGATGAACACTTCGGACAGAGGCGAATAGGTTTATGGAGTTTTTCCGCATTAAGCGCGACATCCCCTTCATGCGCTATGCGCTGATCTTCAACGTGATTTCCATCGTCACGTTCCTGGTGGCGGTAGGGTCGCTCTCCATTCGTGGGCTCAACCTTGGCGTGGATTTCACCGGCGGCACCATCATGGAGGTGTCTTATCGGGAGCCCCCAGACCTCAACAAGATCCGCGAGTCGATCGCAAGGCTCGGTTTCTCGGAAGCGAGCGTGCAGAATTTCGGCACCGCGCGCGATGTCCTGATCCGGTTGCCGGTGAAGAAGGACCTGACCAGCGCCAAGGTATCGGAAGTGATCATGACGGAGCTGAAAAAGGACGACAGCTCGGTCGAAAGGCGCCGGGTCGAGTTCGTCGGGCCGCAAGTCGGGAGCGAACTGCTCTATAACGGCGCGCTGGCGCTGCTCTTCGTGTCGCTGGGCATCGTGGGTTATCTCGCGTTCCGCTTCGAATGGAAGTTCGGTGTGGCGACCATACTCGCCAACCTGCACGACATCGTGATCATTCTCGGATTCTTCTCGCTGTTCCAGTGGGAATTCTCGTTGCCGGTCCTTGCCGCGGTGCTCGCGATCCTCGGCTACTCGGTCAACGAGTCGGTGGTGGTTTTCGACCGGGTGCGGGAGACCTTCCGCAACCGCAGGATGCGCAATCGCAGCGTGCCGCAGATCCTCGATCATGCCATCACGGTCACCATGTCGCGCACGATCATCACCCATTTCTGCACGCAGTTGATGGTGTGCTCGATGCTGGTCTTCGGCGGCGAGACGCTGTTCTATTTCGCGCTGGCGCTCACGATCGGAATTTGCTTCGGCATCTATTCTTCGGTGCTGGTCGCCGCCCCGATCGTGATGTGGCTGGGCGTTTCGCGCGAGGATCTCGCCAGGCCGGAGCGGAAGGCGGAACCCGAGGCCGTGGTGTAGCAGCGCCCTCAGGTCAGCCCAGGCTTTCGCGTGGAACTTCTCGCCGCTTTAATCGACATTGTTCTGAATCTCGATCGCCATCTGCAGTGGCTGGTGGCGAACTACGGGCTGTGGATCTACGCGATCCTGTTTCTCATCATTTTCTGCGAGACCGGGCTCGTGGTGACGCCGTTCCTGCCCGGAGACTCCCTGCTCTTCGTCGCCGGGACGCTGGCGGCCGGCGGCGACATTTACATACACGCGCTGTTTGTCCTCCTTGCGCTCGCCTCGTTCTCGGGGGACAACACGAATTACTGGATCGGCCGCTTCATCGGCCCGCGCGTATTCACCCGCGAGCAGTCGTGGGCGTTCAATCCCGCGCATCTGGAACGCACCCAGCGCTTTTACGACCGGCACGGCGGCAAGACGATCGTGATCGCGCGCTTCGTGCCGATCGTGCGCACCTTCGCGCCCTTTGTCGCAGGCATCGGACGGATGCCCTACGGGCGGTTCCTGTTCTACAGCTTCGCGGGCAGCGTCTTCTGGATCGGCTCGCTCACCTTCGCCGGTTACTACTTCGGCAATCTTCCGGTCGTGAAGGACAACCTGAGCCTGGTCATCATCGGCATCGTGATTCTGTCCATCATGCCCGGCGTAATCGAATATCTGCGCAGCCGCGCACGCCGGAAGGTGGCGGCCTGAGACGCCCGCCGGGCCGTCTATTCCGACCGTATGCCGGCCTCCAGTATGACCTTGCGCCAGCGCGCCGCCTCGTCGCGCACGAGACGCGCTGCATCCTCCGGTCCGAGTGGCCGCGCTTCGAAGCCCTGCTCGCTCAGCGCGGCGCGCATTTGCGGCGTGCGGAGGATCGCGCAGATCTCGCGGTTGAGCAGCGCGGTTACCTGGCCCGGTGTACGGTTCGGGACGAACACGCCCATCCATAACGCGGCGTTATAGCCCGGCAGCCCTGATTCCGCGACGGTCGATACCTGGGGCAGTGCCGAAATCCGCGCGCGGCTGGTAACGGCGAGCGCACGCAGTTTCCCGGCCTTGATGTGCGGAAGCGACGCCGGAACGGTGGTGATCTGGAGCTGGATCCGACCCCCAATCAAATCCACGATCGCAAGGGTCGAACCCTTGTACGGCACGTGCACCATGTCGATTCCGGCCGCTTTCTTGAACAACTCGCCGGAAAGGTGCCCGAGACTCGCGTTGCCGACGGAGGCATAGTGAACCTTGCCGGGATTTGCTCGCGCGTAGGCGATGAACTCCTGGATGTTGGACGCGGGTATTCCGGGATGCGTCGTCAGGAAATAGGCGGCGTCGCCCAGCATCGTGACCGGCGCGAAGTCTCTTGCCGGATCGTAGCCCAGCCGCGGATTGAGCGTGGGGGCGAGCGCATGCGTGCTCGTTGTTCCGAGCACCCACGTATAGCCGTTGGGCGCCGCATGCGCCGCGATTTCCACCCCTATCGTGCCGCTTGCGCCGGCGCGATTGTCGATTACGATTTGCTGCCCCAGCGATTCTCCCAGCCGCTGGGAGACGAGCCGCGCCACCACGTCGGTCGACGTTCCGGGCGGGAACGGGATGACGAAACGCATCGGGCGCGTCGGGAACGCCGGCGCGGCCGAATGCGCGGCCACTGCAAACAAAAACCCTGAACCGTCAAGGCCGCCAAGGGCGCCAAGGGCGCCAAGGAAAACAAGACCGAACCGGAATGCAATGCATTTGCGTGTTTGCACTTTCCTTGCCTCCCTGTGACCTGATCTGCCTCAGCTCAATGCCCGGTCGAGATTGAGCAACAGTTCCTCGAAGTCGTCCAGCGCATTGAAGCGCGGCTGCGCCGCGAGATGCGGCGTGATGATGACGTTACGGAACTGGAGCAACGGATCGTCATCGCGGCCCGGCTCTTCGTACGGGAGATCCGTGGCATAGCCGCCGAGATGCCCGGCGTGCAACGCCTCGATCAGCGCTGTGCGCTCCACGAGGTCGGCGCGCGAGACGTTTACGAGCATTGCGCCGCGCTTGACGAGGTCGAGCTCGCGACGACCGATGATGCCGCACGTTTCGGCATTCCCCGGAAGGTTGAGGCTGACGTAATCGCTGCGGGCGAGCAATTCGCCGAGCGGAACGTAACTTGCACCATAACGCGCTTCCTCCTCGCTTGTCAGACGATGGCGCTGCGTGTAAACGATCCGCATGCCGCATGCGGCTGCGCGCAGCGCCAGTTCACGGCCGATTTCGCCTAAGCCCACGATCCCGAGTTGCGCGCCGGACAATGTGCGTATGCCGGAAATCCGCGCCCAGTTGGAATTGGCAGTGTGAGCCCGGTCGAATGTCGCCGGAACGTAGCCGGCCTGCTGTAATCGCCCGGCGCTGATGAGGCCGTTCGTCTCGCAGATCTTGCGGGCCAGCGCGAGCATCATGCCGAGCGCGTGTTCCGCGCAGGCGATGTTGGCGCGCCGCCGTAGTGTGAGGAGCCGGATGCCGCGCGCGGCACACGCCTGGGTATCGATATTCGACGCGACCGTACCGAACTTTTGCACGACCCGGAGCGCCGGTGCCCGAGCGAGTTCCGCCGCCCCTATGGCGAGCCCCTCCACGACGACCGCTTGTGCAGCAGGCAGCGCGGCGGTCAGCTGCTCTTCGTTTGCGACGAGTCGAACACGCGCCGGGTGCAGGTGTTCGAGCTGATCGCGCAAAGCGGTAAGCCAGCCCGCGAAATCCGGGAGATCATGGGCGAAGAACTCAGCGAAGGCCGCAACGCGCGCCGGCTCAACGCCGGGGTCGAGGACGATCTCGATGATACGGGTGAACGGATCGTCTTCGACGACAATCAGCGGTCGGGCATCAGCCATGGAGCGTCCACTTCCGTTCCTGGGAAACGGTATCACCCATGGCCCGCAGGCTCGGGATCGATGCGCAGGGCCTTCAGCACCCGGGTATGCATGTTGTACGCGCCGATGACGATCGTCAGCTCGACCACCTGGCGCTCGCTGTAATGGCCGCGCAAGCGGTGGAATGTTCTGTCCTCCACATCGATGTCGCGCGTCATGGCATCGACGTAAGCGAGCAAGGCGCGGTGTTGGTCGGTGAAAAGCCCGGACGCGTGCCAATCCGCAAGCGTATCTAGCTGAGCCGGCGTGAGACCCTCCTGCAATGCGTACGTGGACCGGTGGGCGCGCACGATGTAATCGACCCCGTTCAGGATGGCAATCCGCAATACCGCCAGCTCGCGAGTCTGCCCGTCGAGATCGGTCTGGAAACGTACCGCCGAATTGAAATCGAGCCACGCGCTCGCGATGCGCGGGCTGTGGAGCATCAGGCGATAGATGTTGAGCAGCTGGCCCCCGCGCGCGCCGCGGATGCGGGCCACCAGGTCCGATAGCTCGGGGTGGGTGTGCTCGTCGACCAGTGAAACGCGTGCCATGGGAACCTGACGCAGTGAAAAAAAACCGCATGTCGGTCGCTGCGAAAGCGCGCTTCGCAGACGACCTTGCTGAATTCTAATACATCGCGCTTGCAAGCCGTCTGCGGTATTCGCTCACGAGTTCCCCGTCGCCCAGCAGATTGAATATCTGCAGCATCGTCTTGCGTGCGATATCGTCGCCGAACGTTCGGTCGCGCCGCACGATCTCAAGCAACTGGTCGAGCGCCGCCGCGTAGTCCTCCTTTGCCGCACAGAGATTTGCAAGCTGCAGTCGGGCCTCGAGATCGTCTGGATTCGCGGCGATGCGCTGCCGCAGCGCTTCCGCATCGGGCGATGCTGCGGCGGAGGCGGCGAAATCGATGCGCGAGCGCAGCGCCGCAACCGCTTCGTCCATTTGCGCCAGCGGCGAGAGTTTTCC
>DATFGD010000420.1:0-5448 GCA_035249725.1 Burkholderiales bacterium | reverse complement strand
CTCGTCGGCATCAGCAATCGCTGGCACGAATTCCGGTATTCCAATGCCAGCTGGGAACAGGCGAAACGCAACGCGCGTTTCCACTACGCGCTCGGTAGCGAGTTCTACCGGCTATGGCTCGACAATCCGCTCATGATGTATACCTGCGCTTACTGGAGGGAAGGCACGGCGACGCTCGAGGCCGCGCAGCAGAACAAGATCGATCATGTCTGCCGCAAGCTGCGGCTCGTCCGCGGAGAGGAAGTGGTCGACATCGGCGCCGGGTTCGGCGGCTTCATGTTCCGGGCGCATGAGCGCTGCGGGGTACGGGTGACCGGCATCAACACCACCACCGAGCAGGTCGAGATGGTGCGCGGCGAGATAGAAAGGCGTCAGCTCGACCACGCACTTGACGTGATCGACACCGACTTTCGGGACGTGAGGCGCGAGTACGACAAGGTGGTGTCCATCGGGGTGCTGGAGCACGCCGGACGCGACCAGATTGCCGAGGTGGTTCGGGCGCACGCGAAATTCCTGAAGAAAGGCGGCCTCGGCATGCTGCACTTCATCGGCCACGTCGGGCACGACACGACGGAATATTTCATACGCAAGCACGTCTTCCCCGGTGGCTGGATTCCGCGGCTCGCTGAGGTGATCGTCGAAATGGAGCGCGCCGGGCTCGAAGTGATCGACATCGAGAATCTGCGCCGGCACTACGCGCTCACGCTCGACGCCTGGGCCGAGCGCTTCGATCGCAACTGGGAGCGCATCCGTGAGCTCGATCCGCGCCGTTTCAGCGAGCGCTTTCGCAGAGTGTGGCGCGTTTACCTCTATGGTTGCGCCGAGATGTTCCGCTCGCCGATCGGTGTCACGCACCTCTTCCAGATCGTGTTCGCCAAAGGCAACGTCTCGCGGGAACGCTATCCGATGAGCCGCGCGTTTCTCTACGAGGCCGATACGGTGGAGTCTGCGCTGCGCGACAAGCCGCGCGCTCGTCGTGTGGGAGGCGTGTCTGAATGACCGAACCGGCGCAGGCTTACGCCGAGAAGCGCGATGCCCTCGCAGCGCGGCTGAAAGAAGGCGCCGGCAGCGTCGGCCTCGCCAAAGACACATCAAATCTGTTTCGCGATCGCAGCGGCACGGCACAGCGCAGGCTGGACGCGCGTCATTTCTCCGACATACTCCACGTGGACCGCGAAGCGGGCTTCGTCGAAGCGGAAGGCATGGTGCCGTACGATGCGCTGACGGAAGCCTGCCTCGCTTACGCGATGATGCCGGCGGTGGTGCCGCAGCTGAAGACCATCACGCTCGGCGGCGCCGTAGCCGGCGTGGGAATCGAGGCGTCGTCTCATCGCTACGGACTGGTTCACGAAACGGTCCGGGAACTGGATGTGCTCGCGGGCGACGGGCGCGTATACAACTGCACGCCAGACAACGAGCACGCCGATCTGTTCTACGGCTTTCCCAATTCCTACGGGACGCTGGGTTATGCGCTGCGCATCAAGGCGGGCGCGATTCCGATCAAACCCTACGTGCGCATTGAACACCTGCCGTTTCCGAACGCAGCGGCCTTCTTTTCGCAGATCGAGCGCCACTGCCGCGAGAGCGACGCCGATTTCATCGACGGAACGCTCTTCAGTCCCGACCGGTTCTTTCTGACGCTGGGCCGCTTCGCCGATCACGCGCCTTACACCAGCGATTACACCTACGAGCGCATCTATTACCGCTCGATACCGGATAAGCGCGAAGACTGGCTCGCCGCACGCGATTTCATCTGGCGCTGGGACACCGACTGGTTCTGGTGTTCGAAAAACGTGCTGGCACAAAATCCGCTGGTTCGCCGCCTCTACGGCCGGAAGCGCCTGGGCTCGCTCACCTATACGAAAATCATGCGCTGGAACAACCGGGCAGGCGTCATGGCGACCCTCGACCGGTTGCTCGGACTGCGCTCCGAATCGGTCATCCAGGACGTCGATGTGCCGCTCGCGCGTGCCGAGGAATTTCTGGCGTTCTACGCGCGCGAAATCGACATCTGGCCGGTGTGGATATGCCCGATCGGCCCGCAAGCCGCCGCACCGCGCTACACGCTCTACCCGATGCGCAACGAATGGTACGTGAATTTCGGATTCTGGGACGTCATCCGGACGCGCAAGGCGCACGGGCGCGGCCACTTCAACCGCAAGATCGAGCAGAAGGTCGCGGAATTGGGTGGCATCAAATCCCTCTACTCGGACAGTTTCTTTCCGGAGGAGGAATTCTGGCGGACGTACGGCGGCGATGCGTACCGCCACCTCAAAACCAGATACGATCCGGACACCGTCTTTCCCGATCTCTACGCGAAGTGCGTGCTGCGCGCATGAACTCTGGAATCAACGCGCAGGCGTGACGCCGGGTGACGCGCGGTCCGCCTCATCTGCCAGCGCGCGCACCGCCGGTGCGATCTCGACGCGATACGGGTCGCAAGCCTCCTCCAGCACCTTGAGCCGCTCGGGCAAGGCCGCCAGGTGTTCGGCGGCGCGCTGGCGTAGCGTGTCGAATGTTTCAGGCGCGGCGATACGCTTGCCGCCTTTCATCACCGGCACGAGCAGTGGCGTTCCGGACTGCCGATCGCTCTCCAGGCTCACGATGTCATGATCGAGCTTGCCGCGCCCGTCATGACGCCGGAACACCTGTTTGCGTCCCGGCCACGTCGCCTTGCCGGTTGAGCGCTTGCGGCGCGCCCGCCCGGCGTATTCCTGGAGCTTGTAGACGGCGTCCAGGAACGGGGCGTCGGACGAGGTAACGAGACTCGAGCCGACGCCGAAGCCGTCGATCGGCGCTTGCGCAGCGACAAGCTCCGCGAGCCGGTACTCGTCCATGTTGCCGCTCGCGAAAATGGTGACATCCTCGAGCCCTGCATCGTCCAGAATGCGCCGCGTGCGCTTCGCGAGCGCCGCGATGTCGCCGCTGTCGAGCCGGACGCCTTTGATCGGGATGCCCTCGCGCTTCAATTGTGGCGCCAGCGCAGCGATCTTGTGCACCGCCGCTTCGGTATCGTAGGTATCAACCAGCAGCACCGTGCCCGCCGGAAAGGCGCGCGCAAAATCGAGAAAGGCCGCGGATTCGTCGTCGTGCGCCTGCACGTAGGCATGCGCCATGGTTCCATAGAGCGGAATGCCGAATTCCGCGCCCGCCAGTACCGTCGCCGTGCCCGCGTATCCCGCGATATAGGCCGCGCGCGCCGCGTAAAGGCCGGCTTCCGCGCCGTGCGCGCGCCGCAGTCCGAAATCCACCAGCAGTTTGCCGGGCGCGGTAACGACTGCGCGCGCGGCTTTCGTCGCGATCAACGTCTGGAACTGCAGCAGGTTCATCAAGCGCGACTCGACAAACTGCGCCTCGGGCAGCGGTGCGGTCACGCGCATAATCGGCTCATGCGGAAAGAAAAGCGTTCCTTCGGGCATTGCATGCACATCACCGGTGAATCGCAAAGTGTCCAGATGGCCGACAAATTCATGCGGAAAGCGGCCGCTGCTCGCCACCCAGTCGAGTTCCTCGCCGCTGAAGCAAAGATGTTCCAGATAGTCGAGCACCTGCTCGAGCCCCGCTGCCATCATGAAATTGCGATTGGGCGGAAGCTTGCGCACAAAGAACTCGAACACCGCGTTATCCCGCATGCCCTTTGTAAAGTAGGCATGGAGCATGGTGAGCTGATAGAGGTCCGTCAGCAGCGCCGAGCCCAGCTTCACGCCGCAATCTCCTCGTAGCGGGCGGGTACGGCCCCGCGCGACTCCATTTCGCGCTTCGCGCGGAGGCCGTCTTCCGGATTCACGTTCACGGCGCGTATGGCGTCCTCCAGCAGAACGACGCCGAATCCCTCGCGTAACGCGTCACGCACGGTATTGAGGACGCAATAATCCGTTGCGAGGCCACCCACGAGCAGGCGTTTTACGCCCCGCGCGCGCAACTGGTCGGCAAGGGTGGTGCCCGAAAAAGCGGAATACGCGTCCACCTCCTCGCGTATCGCCTTGTCGATGACGACGACGTCCGGAGGCAATCGAAGGCCGTCCGCAAACTGGGCGCCAACTGTGCCGGCCACGCAGTGTTCCGGCCACGGTCCACCTTGCGGTTTGAACGAGCAATGCTTCTCGGGGTGCCAGTCCCGGCTCGCGAATACCGGGACGCCCGCCTTGCGAGCCGTGTCGATGTAACGGTTGAGCACCGGCACCACCGCATCGCCTTCCGGCACGCCGAGCTTTCCGCCCGGCAGAAAATCGCGCTGGACGTCGACGATCAACAAGGCATCCGCGCGTCCGAGGGTCACATCCATGGCTTAAGTCTCCCTGCGTTGTAAGCGATCCACGACCGCTATAACTTGGATGCCGCCGCCGCTTGCATGGTTCAGCCACACGCGTATCGGTACCGGCGCCGGCAGTCAGGCCGACGATCCGCAAAAACAATACGTGGCTAAGCGGCGTTGCCCCCGCGCGCGCGCGGACGCGCGCCGCACGTTGAAGCGCGTCCGTTCATAAGCGCTCTTTCCTCAAATTCACGACCGGCTGCTCAGCGTGCGCATTGACGAGCGCCAGTTCGGCCGCCTGCAGCGCACGCGCCGTCCGCTCGACCGGCTCGATCACTTCGATTTCGACGTCCTCCGGGGCCGCCTTGAGATCGCGCAACTTGCGAGCGGAGACAAGCACGCGCGATTCGAGCGTGCCCACGGACTTGTTGTAGACCTCCACCGCCTGATCGAGCCGTTGCCCGACTTCGGCCCAGTGCTCGGCGAGTTTGGCGATGCGCTCATATAACTGCTTGCCCAGATCGGCGATTTCGTGCGCGTTCTGCGCCAGCGCTTCCTGCCGCCACCCATAGGCGACGGCTTTCAGGAGCGAGATGAGCGTAGTGGGTGTTGCGGGAATGACGCGCTCGCTCGCGCCGAACTCGATCAGAGCAGGGTCCTGTTGGAGCGCGGCGCTGAAGAACATCTCTCCCGGGAGAAACAGCACGACGAATTCGGGCGTCGGATCGAACTGCTCCCAGTAGCTCTTGCGACCAAGTGCGACCATGTGGTCGCGAACCTGGCGTGCGTGATGCGCGAGCAACCCTTGCTGTGCCGCTTCGTCTGCCGTCTCCGTCGCGTTGAGATAAGCCGTGAGAGGCGCCTTCGCATCCACGACGATATTCTTTCCACCGGGCAACCGCACGATGAGATCGGGACGCAGGTTTCCGTCTTCGCTCGTGCGGGTCTCCTGCTCCACGAAATCGCAATGGTCGAGCATGCCGGCCATCTCGACCACGCGCTTGAGCTGGATCTCGCCCCAGCGCCCGCGCACGGTGGGCTGGCGCAGCGCCTTCACGAGGTTGGCCGTTTCGTTATGGAGCATGGGGAGATGCGTCTCGACCAGCCCCTTCAACTGCTCGTTCAGCGCGGAATACGCCGAAATTCGCGTCCGCTCGATCTCGCCCAACTTCCCGTCGACCTTCTCCAGCGAC
>DATFGD010000419.1:0-4096 GCA_035249725.1 Burkholderiales bacterium | reverse complement strand
GGTGTTCTTGTGGGCTGGACTCGTGGGTGCCTTCAATGTGGTGGCGTTTGCGCTCGCCGGCCACGGCATCATCGCGCTCCTCACCAGCATCCCCGAAGTACGCGCGGCGGCGGGCGATTGGGTGATCTGGCCGATCGTAATGCCGATCGTGTCGGTGTGGGCGTTTACCTACGATGGCGTGTATCTGGCCGCAACCCGTACCACCATCATGCGGAACACCGTAATCGCGTCGTTTGGCGCATTCCTTATTCTGTTGTACGCGCTCACGCCGCTCTACGGGAATATGGGCATCTGGATCGCGATCACCGTGTTTCTCGGGATGCGGGGCCTGCTGTTGCACGTCTTCTTTCCACGGGTGCTGCGCGCGATCCCCGCTCAGGCGCAGCCGGACCGGATCACGCTTCGGTGACGCCTTCGATGTGAAATGGCTGGCCGTTCACTTCGATGTGGCTGTGCAGCGGAACCTGCTGTGTGATGAGGCCTTCGGCGAAGCACCCGGCCTTGGCGTTCTTCAGCAGGTGCGCGAGCTTATCTGCAGGCTCATCGCTCTCGATTTTGAGATGAGTGGCGATCCCGTCCCAACGATTGAATACCGTTCCCTTCAGCACCGAGCCGCCGAGGTGCTTGCGCATTACGACTCGGCAGTTGGCCCCACTTACTTTCATCTTCATCATGTGCGCGTACCGCGCAACCTGGGTAAGCAGTCAGAAGCCGATCGCCATCGCGAGATAATTCATCGGTGACGGATATCGATCGGTCCCGCCAATACGGGCGGGCTCGTCGCAGTAGACTTCGAATTTTCCCGCAGTGCCGCGCTTGAGCTGAAGCTCGCCCGCGACGACTTCGGTGAGCACGTCGTTCTCATTGGTGATGCCGGCCGCCGGAAGTTCGGGCTTGTCGATCACCCGTTCGCCCGGTTTATCTGAAAGATCTTCGTTGCCGAGTGGCTTGGTCATCGTGCGCTCCGTGTCTGGTGCAGCGATGGATTTTACGCCTGCGCCATCTTCTCGGTGGCGGGCTCGTCGGGTAACAGCAGCACGATCGCGGCCTTGATTGCCGCGATGCCGGCCAGCACCCATAAGGCATTGGCAAACCCGATTTCCTTCACCAGCGGCCCGAGCACCCAGACCGCGAGGGAACTGATACCGAACGCGACCGTGACACGCATGCCGGAGACCCGCGAACGCAGCCGGTCATCGACGTAGCGCACGATCATCGCATCGGTAAACGGAATGGAACCGAAGACGAATATCATGACCGCGAGCAACGCGGCGAACAACCACCATTCCTGCGTGTGTGCAGCAAAAATCAGCAGCGGTACCTGCGCAATCGACATCCAGAGCTGGAGCGGCTTGAACGGCATGCTGTCGATCAGCCGTCCAACGACGATCTGCGCGAACGATGCGATGGTATAAATCAGTGCGAGCAGGGCGCCGAGAAGGGCCGGATCCTCGATCACGCCGAGAAAACGCTCCGTCAGAAGCTGCGAGTTGCCGTTGGTCGTGAAGTTGAAGAGCAGGCTGCTCGCCACCGCCGCTGAGGTCATCACCGTGAACGCGCGCACCAGCATCGCAGGCGTAAGCACGACCGCCGCTTTACCGCCTTTGCGTTTCGCCGGTGCCTCGGTTTCCCGGGGGCAGGCGAGGGCGAAGGCGATTCCGCACGCAATGGAAAATAGCCCCGGGACGGCGAATGCCGCACGCCAGCCGACCCATTTCACGAGTAAACCGGTGACCAGCGCGGCAACCGCGATCCCGAGATTGCCCGCGAGCCCGTTGATGCCGATCACCGCGCCCGGGTTCGATACGTTCTGCACGAGCATCGGAATCCCGACGGGATGGTAGATCGCGGCGAATGCGCCCATGAGCGTCAGTGCGGCGGCGAGCTGCCACGCGTTCTGCGTCAGCGAAACCAGCACCGCGCCGGCGCCCATCCCGACGAAGAAGACGATCATCATGATGCGCCGTCCCCACAGATCACCCAGCCGGCCCGCGGGCAGTGCGCCGAGACCAAATAAGGCGAATGCGCCGACACTGTAGGGCATGAGATCGGTCCAGTTCGCATAGCCGAATTCGGCGGCGACGGAGGCGACCGCGGTCGCGAAGATCAGCAGAAACATGTGATCGACGCCGTGGCCGATGTTGAGCAGCAGGCTGACTGCGCGCGGAAAGCCTTCGGGCCGCGGGGCGGCTTGAGCGAGTGTATTCATAGGGGCCGATTTTGCCGGGGTTATAATCGTCTGTCCTTCGAACTTTTACGAACGACTTTCGCGAAATGGACAACCACCACCCGCGTACCCGCCGCTTGCGCGCCCGCCCCGCCGCACTTGGCGCCGTTCCCGAAAGCCCGGTGCAGGGCGATCTCGCGCGCGCGATCGTGACGCGGCGCACCGCATACGACCCGGGCCACCACGTCAAACCGCACTGGCATGCGCGTGCGCAGTTCGCGTTTGCGGTTGAGGGCACGATGCGCGTGCGAAGCGCACGGCGAGTGTGGATCGTGCCGCCCAGCCGGGCGCTGTGGATACCGGCGCACACCGCACATGAGATTCACATGTATGGCGCGGTCAAGATGCACAGCCTGTATGTGGACGAGCGCGCTGCCGCGGGCATGTCTGCTTCGCCGGTCGTGCTTACCGTAACACCGTTGCTGCGCGAGCTGATCGTGCGCGCGGTGGGGTTGCCGCCGGACTATGATGAATCCGGTGATGAAGGCTTGCTGATGCGCCTGCTGATGGCGGAAATCCGAACGCTCTCACCGTGCGCGCTGGATCTGCCGCTGCCTGAGAGTCCGGATCTCATGCGCCTTTGCGAGCGGATCCTCGCTGATTTTTCGGAGCGGCGGTCATGCGGTTTCGATGCACAGTCGATGCACACGAGCACGCGTACACTCTACCGGCGATTTCTGCGGGAGACCGGAATTACATTTGCGCGCTGGAAACAACAGGCGCGGCTGCTGGAATCGATCCGCCGGCTCGCGGAGGGCGCGCCGGTCACGACGGTTGCGGTCGATCTGGGATACGAGAGTCCGGGCGCGTTTTCCACCATGTTCCGGCGCGCACTCGGCATGGCGCCGCGTGGCTTTACAGCGGGCGAAACCGGTGCATCGTCCAAGCGGAAAGCGCGTTAGTTCGCGTGCCTGCGGGCACGAGCGGCCGTACCCTGACTTTTCGCGAGGCCAGCATGCGCCGTAAGTGCGTTAGCGCACAGACCCGTGTTCATGAGGGCCGGAATAATCGCTTACACTCGAGGTCCCTTACACCCAGAGGAGCGTCAGTATGACTGGCACGGAAGAACAGCAGATGCTCAAGATCCTTTCCGAAATATCGCAGGACATCAAGGCGCTTGCGACACTCGTCAAGGATTTGATCCGGCAGCAGGATGCAGCAGACCAGAAAGCTTTTTCTCAGCTCGTGAACATCGCGCACAAGCGCTAGCGCGCGCAGAAGATGCGCTACCAGTTGCCGATCTCGCCGATAAACTTCGTCAACGCCTTTTCCACCATTTCCGCGTTTACTTGCGCAATCGTGTAATCGCCGCGCGAGCCCGAACCGTTATCCGAATTAGGCCTCATGTTGCGACCGTGCAGCCCGATGGTGTTTCTCATCGGGGCGCCGAAGAATGAAAGGGTCGGGAACCAGTCGTACGGGTGGATGGATTTGTTGACGCCTGGCGGCACGATATGTATGGAGAGCTTCCCCGCCGGGGTTTCGGAGATGTTGATGTCGTAGCCGCACCCTTTCAATCGGGTTCCGGTGTTCTCGAACACGGGCCTGATGATCGAGAGTCTGAGCTCGGTGTACGCGCTGCAGAAGTCATCGCTGTGGCCGTTCTTCAAGGGTAGGCTCGGCGAGCCTTCTATCCGCGTGCCTGGGAGATCCGGCGCTTTTTCAGACCCTGCATTTGGCTTATCAGTCATGTTGCGTACCCCAAATTAGTCCGCTTTGCGTTCAAACCAGCGCTGCGGCTCGTGAAGCATTCGATTTGGCTTTTGATGCTGCGTAGCGTTGCGCGCTTTTGACGGTTTCGTAACACCGGCAGGACGCCGCTTCCAGACCTTTCCGATCCAGTATCCTGATCTGGCCACGGCTGTAACT
>DATFGD010000418.1:0-2227 GCA_035249725.1 Burkholderiales bacterium | reverse complement strand
CATGACAAAAATGATATTATTTCATCCATTCGAACGATCTTTGTCATGGGAGTTCCATGCGCCTCGATATCGATTCCCTGCGTGCGTTCAAGACCGTCCTAGAACTCGGCGGCGTGACCCGCGCCGCGCGGAAACTCAATCTGACCCAATCCGCCGTCAGTCATAAGCTGGCGCGCCTGGAGGAGCGGATCGGCCGCCCGATCATGTTGAAGGGAAACGCCGGCCTCATCCTGACCTCGGACGGCCGCAGCTTGCTGTCTTATGCAGAGCGTCTGATTGCGCTGCACGATGAAGCGGCGCAGCACTTCCGGTTATCGGAGCTCAAGGGCCAAGTTCGGCTTGGGTCCACCGAGGACGCCGCCAGCAAGCACTTGGCCGCCGTGCTGGGACGGTTTCGAAGGCTGCATCCTCGCGTTTCCTTGTGCATTCGGGTGGCGCAAAGCCTATCGCTGCAGGAGATGCTGAAGGCCGGAGAGGTCGATCTGGCGGTGATGCAGGTGTTCGCGCACGAGAAGCAGCCGGAAGACCTTGAGCTGTGGAGGGAAGATCTGGTCTGGGTGCAGTCGAGAGATCACGCTTGCAACCTTGGACCGCGCATTCCGTTCGTGTCGTTCGACGCAAATTGCTTCTACCGCCGAGCCGCTCAAGCGGCGCTGGCAGATACTGAGCGAAGCCTGGACGTCGTCCTTGAATGTCCGAGCGCCCAGGGCGTGAAGTCCGGAGTGCGGCACGGGCTCGGCGTGGCAATTATAAGCAGCCGTCACTTGGACGCGAACCTGATGGAAATCACTGCGGACCTTCCTTCATTTCCAAAGGTCTGCCACGTTCTTCGTTCGGGCAAGCGTCTGTCGCCTGAGCTCGATAACAGCATCATTGACGCTGTTTCTCAGGAGATGATCCACGATTTCGACGAAAACCGACGTTGATGGATTTGCGCGGAGTTCGAAAAGCAGACGTACCCAGTTGATGTCGATTTGTCCGCTTTGTGCCAAACTGAGATAACGCGGGTAATTCTGGGTGAGTCCGGTTCACCTCCGACAGCTGACCTCTGAAGATACCGGATGTCGTCAAAAAGCATGTCAGAGACTTGGAAGGATCTCGCGCATTTTCATCGAAATTGATTCAAACATCAGCGGCACGCTTATCACTTCCCTATGACCAGTTCATTACCGTGTCACTTGCCTGTGTCACCAATGTGTGACACATTCCTTCCCGCTACTGCGTTGATTCGTTGGGTATTTCGGCGCTTTCTTGGCTCGGGTCGATTCCTAGTCCCCCAGCCGCCCGGCGCCTTTATTTCCCGTCCGATGTCCGTCCGTAGCGGTCCTCGAAGCGCTGGATGTCGTCCTCGCCGAGATAGCGGCCGGTCTGCACCTCGATGACGATCAGCGGCTCGCTGCCGGCATTCTCCAGCCGGTGCCTGGTGCCGGCGGGGATGTAGGTCGACTGGTCGCGGCCGAGCGTGAGCGTCTCCCCGTTCCGGGTCACGCGCGCCTCGCCTTCCACCACCACCCAGTGCTCGCTGCGGTGCTCGTGGCTCTGCAGCGAGATGCAGGCGCCGGGCTTCAGCGACAGGCGCTTGATCTTGTGGTCGCTGCCTTCCTCCAGCACCGTGTAGCTGCCCCACGGGCGATGCACCGTGCGGTGCAGCTTCTGCGTCTCGTGGCCCTCGGCGCGCAGGCGGTCGGTGATGCGCTTCACGTCCTGGGCGCGGCTGGCATGCGCGACCAGCAGCGCGTCCTCGGTGTCGACGATCAGCAGGTCCTCGACCCCGACCGCGGCGGTCAGGCGGTGCCCGCTCTGGATGAAGGTGTTGCGCGTGTCGAGCGCCAGAGCGCGCCCGACGATGCGGTTGCCGTCGGTATCCGGCGCGATCAGCTCGCTGACCGCGCGCCAGGATCCGATGTCGCTCCACTCGAAGCTCGCCGGCACCATGGCGACGCGCCGCGAGCGCTCGATCACCGCGTAGTCGACCGAGATGTCGTCGAGCGCCGCGAAGCTCTCGGGCGCGAGCTCGATCGTCTGCGAGGCGGGATCGAGCCGCACCTTGCGTTCGCGCGCCTCGGACCAGGCGGTGGCCGCCGCCGCCGCCAGCGCGGGCTGATGGCTCTCCAGCTCCTCCAGATAGAGGTCGGCCCGCATGCAGAAGATGCCGGAGTTCCAGTAGTGCGCGCCGTCGAGGATGTAGCGCGCGGCGACGTCCGGCGCGGGCTTTTCCTTGAACTTG
>DATFGD010000417.1:0-3924 GCA_035249725.1 Burkholderiales bacterium | reverse complement strand
TGCGCGCATGCAACTACTACCAGATGGCCGAGCGCTTCCGCACGCCGAAGGATCAATTGGGTCTCGATGCATACCGCAAAGGCGTGGATTGTTTTCATCGTCATGCCACGCTCACCGACCTCAAGATCGAAATCGTCGAGGTGCCGTTTCAGGGTGCGAGCCTGCCGGGATATTTCGTACACGCACAGAACGCCCAGGCGGGACGCACCCCGTGCGTGGTTTTTTTCGACGGGCTCGACGTCACCAAGGAGATCCAGTTCGTGCGCGGCGTCCCGGACCTCATCAAGCGCGGGATATCCGTGCTCGTGATGGACGGCCCGGGTACCGGCGAAGCGATCCGCTTTCGCGGGCAGTACCTGCGCTACGATTATGAAGTCGCAGGCTCGGCGTGCGTCGATTACCTCGAGAAGCGCGCCGATGTGGATGCAAAGAAGATCGGCATCGTCGCCATCAGTCTCGGCGGCTATTACGCGCCGCGCTGCGCTGCGCTGGAACCGAGGTTCGCCGCATGCATCGCGTGGGGCGCTCAGTGGGACTATCACGCGACGTGGAAGAAGCGCGTCGACGCCCAGTTCAAGGCTTCGCTTTCGGTGCCGGGACATCACATCATGTGGATACTTGGCGTGGACTCGCTCGAAACCGCGCTGAAGAAGCTGGAGCCGTTCAAGCTCGACGGCGTGATGCAGAAGATGCGCTGTCCGTTCCTGCTGGTACACGGCGCGGACGACGAGCAGATACCGCTCGCCGATGCGCAAAAGCAGTTTGACGCCTGCGGTTCGAAGGACAAGACGTTTCGCGTCTATACCGCGGAAGAAGGCGGCGCGCAACACTGCCAGCGGGATTACCTCACGCTGGTCGTCGCGGACATGTGGAACTGGTTCGAGGAGAAACTCGTCCGTGCCTGAAGCGCTGCCATTGAGCGAGCGGCTTGCGTTACATCACTGGACGCTCGAGACCACGGCGCTGCCGGAATTTCTCCGTGTCGCACGCGAAACCGGCTGGAACGCGGTCGAACTGCGCCGAAGCAGCTTCACCAAGTGCTTTCAGTCCGGCATGACGAACGAGCAGGTCATCGAACTGATCCGCTCGAGCGGCATCAAGGTGGCCGTGATCGGCACCGAATACGGCCTCTTCTTTGCCAAGGGCGATGAACGCCGCCGGCTCCTCAAAGTGCTCGACGAGACCTGCGCCAACGCCCTGGCGCTCGGTTGCGATCTCGTCATGTGCGCTGAGGGCTTCGGCGGCGGCAATGTGCGCAATGCGGCGGTCAATATCCGCGCGGCGGGGGATGTCTGCGCCGCGCACCAGGTTCGCTTTGCTTTCGAATTCAGTTCCGCCGCTTCGGTCGTAAACAGCCTCGATGTCGCACGCGACGTGCTCGCGCGGGCGGACCATCCGGCTTGCGGTCTGTTGCTGGATGCGTATCACCTCGAACGCACCGGGCGCGGGAGTCGCGGATTCGAGGATGTACCGGCGCACGAGATTTTCGCGTTTCAGTACAGCGATGTACCGCCTACGCCGCGACCGGAGTCGCGGCGCCCCACCGACCGCCTGCCGCCGGGACGGGGCATCGTGCGCTGGCATGAAGTCCTCGGACTGCTGCTCGAAAAAAACTACTCCGGTTATTTGAGCTACGAGGCGCCCAATCCCGAGCACTGGTCGCGAGCGCCGGCAGCGGTCGCCCGCGAGGGCGTGCAGGCGATGCGAACACTGCTCGCGGATATCGAACCGCCTCACGCCGCCCGCGCGGTGTGAGGTATCGGGCCCACGGCATCGCGTGCGCATCGCGGCCGATGCGCCGCGCGCCCGGCGGCACGCGCGAGTCGCGCACGGCGACGGCGAGCCAGAAATAGCAGCACCGCCAGTACCGTTCCGCCGGGAAGGAGCAATTCGGTAAGGAGGTAGGGGCCAAAACGGCGCGTCGCTTCGGCAAGCGCTTCCAGTATCGAATTCAACGGCGGCAGGTTCATGACGTTCGTTCCGTGTGCGTATTGATTGAAACTCACTGGCACACAGTGTATGCAGCGCGCGTATCGGCCCGATGTCCGCAGTGAAACAGTTTGTTTCCGTATCCGCCAGGCGGACATGCTGACCAGGCGTCTTTGCAGCCAATGGACATGCCGCAATGGCGGTGCAGAAATGATATTGCGGGCGTGCTGCAGTGGCGCCATCGGGCGGAATGCGGCGTAACCGCCCCGCGCGGTGAGGTGCAGACGCGGGCATGCACCCCGCTTTCTTCGCCAGAAAGCGGGCGGAAGGGAGCGATTCTATAGACGCGCGGTAGCGCGCCTATTTCGGCGCGGACAGGATTTGTTTCAGTATGTTTCTAGCGCGGCTTGCCGCCAAGGAGCTCAGCACTGCGCTTTACCGCCTTGACGATGTTGATGTAGCCCGTGCAGCGGCAGAGGTTGCCTTCCAGGCCATGGTAAATCTCCTCGTCAGTCGGCTGCGGATTGTCCTTGAGGAGTCCCGCGACCGCCATGATCATGCCCGGCGTGCAAAACCCGCATTGCAGCCCGTGGCACTCGGTGAACGCCTGCTGGATCGGATGCAGCGCGCCGTTCTTCGCCATGCCCTCGATCGTGAGCACTTCGGCACCGCTCGCCTGCACCGCGAGCACCGAGCACGACTTGACCGCAACGCCATTCACATGGACGGTGCAGCAGCCGCACTGGCTCGTGTCACAGCCGACGTGCGTGCCGGTCAGCCCGAGTTCGTCGCGCAGAAAATTGACGAGCAGCGTGCGATCTTCGACTTCGCGCGCCTGTTTGACGCCGTTCACACTGATTTCGACTTTTGCCATTTCATTTCCCCGCAATCTTGGCCACCGCGCGCTTCGCCATCACCGACACCAGATTGGCCCGGTACTCGCGCGTCGCGTGAAAATCCTCATTGAGCGTTTCCGCATTCACCTCGAGTTTATCGAGTGCGGCGGCATTGAAGTTCCCGGCGAGCGCCGCCTCCGCCGCTTTCCAGCGAAATACGCCCGGCCCCGCGCCGGTCACCGCGACGCGCACGCCTTGCGCGGTCTCGGCGACGAAGACGCCCGCCATCGCGTAGCCCGAAGCCGGATGCGCAAACTTCGAGTACGCTGCGCGCTTCGGGATCGGAAAGATAAAACGCGCGATGATCTCGTTCGCCTCGAGCGCCGTCGCAAACATGCCCTGGAAAAAATCGTCGGCGCCAATCTCGCGACGGGTGGTCACCACAGTGGCACCGAGCGCCAGCACGGCAGCCGGGTAATCGGCGGCCGGATCGTTGTTGGCGACGGATCCCCCCAGCGTGCCGAGATTGCGCACCTGCGGGTCGCCGATGACGCCGGCCAGCTCGGAGAGCGCCGGAATCGCCTTCCGCACCGCGGACGAGCGCGCAACTTCCTGGTGCCGCACGCCAGCGCCGATAATCAGTCCACCGTCCTTCGCCTCGATGCCCGAGAGCTCTGCGAGTCCGCCGAGATCGATGAGATGCGAAGGGCGCGCAAGCCGAGCCTTGAGCGTGGGGATCAGCGTCATCCCGCCCGCGAGGAGCTTCGCCTCCGGATTGGCGCCGAGCAATTCACCGGCGTGCTTGAGCGATTGCGCCTTGACATAGTTGAAGGTATACACGAATGCCTCCTATTGATCCTCGTGCAAATAGTTGACAACCATCTGCACCACAAATCTCCCCTCGCCCGCGATGCGGGAGAGGGGCGGGGGTGAGGGCAGAGCGGCGTCAGTCATTTTTACGACGCTCGTTATTGCTTGGTCCGGGCCGCCTGAATCGCGTGCCACACTTTGGCAGGCGTAAGCGGCATGTCGAGGTGATGCACGCCGAGCGGGCGCAGCGCGTCGAGCACGGCGTTCGTAAGCGCCGCGAGCGAGGCGGTGCAGCCCGACTCGCCCATGCCTTTCACGCCGAGCGGACTCACCTTCGATGGTGTGGGAT
>DATFGD010000416.1:0-4274 GCA_035249725.1 Burkholderiales bacterium | reverse complement strand
CCGGCGGGCTGCGCCACATCGGCCATGACGGAAAGCGTTTCTGTTTCGACAATGAGACGCCGCGACATCGGGTGTATACCGGCGGCTTCGAGATCGCTGCCGCGCCCGTGACGAATGGAGAATTCCTGAAGTTCATTTCGGACGGCGGCTACGAGCGGGCCGAGCTGTGGCTCTCCGAAGGCTGGGATACGCGCGTCGCACAGAGCTGGCGGGCCCCGCTCTACTGGTTGCCGGATGGTGAAGTGTCGCGGGTATTTACACTCCGTGGTGACCAGCCGCTGGTTCTCGACGAGCCGGTCTGCCACCTGAGCTATTACGAAGCGGACGCGTATGCGCGCTGGGCGGGCGCGCGACTGCCGACTGAGACGGAATGGGAAACCCTTGCGCTGGAATGTCCGGTGGAGGGCAATCTGCTCGAGTCGGGCCGCTACCATCCTTGTCCCGCTGTCGAGTCAAGCGGCGCATTACAAGTGTTCGGCGACGTCTGGGAATGGACGCAGAGTGCCTATGGGCCGTATCCCGGATACCGTCCCGCGGGCGGCGCGGTCGGTGAATACAACGGCAAGTTCATGGTCAACCAGTATGTGTTGCGCGGCGGGTCGTGTGCCACGCCGCGGTCGCACATCCGGCCGACCTACCGTAATTTTTTTCCGGCCGCGGCGCGCTGGCAGTTCAGTGGCATCCGGCTTGCGCGCGATAGCGGTTCCTATTGATCCTGGTGCAAATAGTGGACAACCATCTGCACCACAAATCTTCCCTCGCCCGCGATGCGGGAGAGGGGCGGGGGTGAGGGCAGAGCGGCGTCAGTCATTTCTACGACGCTCGTTAATAAGGAGGCGACCCGAAGAGCGTCGGGTGCGCCCACAGTACCAGGGCGTACAGGCTCAACCCGACGACGAGTCGCATCCAACCGATTTCGTGGGTGCTGAAACGATTGGCACCGGTGACGATTGCCGCCAAGGGCACGTTGGATGTCGCAGCTTCGTAACGCGTCCACTCCGGGCCGAGCACCGCCCGCTTGCGCCGATCGATCAGCACCGTACCGGTCAGCGCGAGCGCGAGCATGCTGCCGAAGAAAACGATCGCCGCCGCATCGCCACGCGCGGCGATGTGACTTGCCGCCCACAATGCGATGCCCCACATCACAGGATGGCGAGTGACCCGCAGTATGCCGCGCGCGGGTTCAGCGCCGCGGAGCAGGCGTTCTGCGCCGACCAGCGTCGGATTCCGTGTAAGCAGCCCGCATGTCAAGAGCACCATCGCGACCGGCATGACGAGGAGGGGTGCGTAGCGCAGTGCCGGCACATGCCACAAGCCGATGAAGGGCGCCCGGTAATACGCCCAGACCATGCCAGCGAGCGTTGCGAACGCGATGGCGCTGTAGAGCAGCAGGTAGCCGTTCGCGCCCAGCAGGCGAACGAGCCGCGCGCGCAGCGGTGTGCTGGTAACGCAGTGCGTCGCGAGAAAGACCGCCGCCGCGATCAGCAGGCGCGTCATTGGATTCAACGCAGTGTTCCGATTCGGCGCAATCCCGGCATTGTAAACGGCTCACAGGCTCACTTGATTGCGTCCGCGGTTTTTTGCACGATACAGCGCGCGGTCTGCCGCCTGGATGACCTCTTCGGGCGTCGTGTACTGATCGCTCCTTTCCGCGACGCCGATGCTGATGGTGACGGAAACCGCGCGGCCGGACGTGCCTTCGCCACGTTTTTTTTTGCCGGATTTCGGTTGCGCAGCGCGTTCCGGATCGCGCAGCGCAAGCTGGTAGCTCGCGATATCGCGGCGCAGCGCTTCCAAATGGGGAAGCGCCTCGTCGGCGGATTTTCCGGGGAAGATCACACCGAACTCTTCGCCGCCATAGCGATAGACCTTGCCGCCGCCGCCTACGCGCGCCAGCCGCGTCCCGACCATTTTCAACACCTGGTCCCCCACGTCGTGGCCGAAGCGATCGTTGAGTCCCTTGAAGCGATCGACGTCCAGCATCGCGATCGCATAACGGCGCGGCAGGCTTGCGAGCCGCTCGTTGAGTGACCGGCGACTCGGCAGCCCCGTAAGCTCATCGCGAAAGGCCATGCGGAATGTGTCCTGCATCACGGCGGCAGTGAGTATCAATGCGCCCGCGGCGATAAACGTCTCGAATGCATTCGGTGAGGTAACCCCGTTTGCCGCGAGCGCGAAGGCGATGAGCGCACTGGCGAGCCCCAGATCAATGGCGGAACGCCGCACGAACCAGACCCCGAGCGACACCGCAAGCGCGAGCCCTATGGCGAGCAGGCCCAATTGGGGCAGCGGTGAAGCCGAGAACAGTGACGTTTCGACCAGCGTCGCATACACCGTTGCTGCAAATCCGCTCTGCTTCAAGCGAAGCAACGATGCGGCAAAGCCGATTTCCAGCAGGAGAACCGCGGCACGCTGTAGCCCGTGCGCGTTGAAAATACCGCGCTCGTGCACGACGCTGAGCGCCGCGAGATTGAAAGGTACCAATATGCAAAGCAACGCATACGCCGTATAAGCGCTGCCGGCTGGAGATCCTGCCTGCAGATACCATTGCCGCGCGAACTGGGCTGCGGCAAGCGTCAGCAGCGCAAACGTCGCCCGCCCGCGCTTGAATACGACGCTGACTGCGAGCCCGATTGCGATCAGCAGATGCGGCCCGTAGTCGCGCAGCCCGGATAAGGACGGCGGAAGCGCGGCAACGTGCGGAACGAGGAGATACGCGCCTATCAGGATCACCGCCGGCGTCGCAACATGGCGCAGCGCGGACCCCGCCATCATGAAGGCCCCCAGCCGCTTTTGCGCGAACGTGGCATCCGAGAGAGCGGCGATTTTTCCAGTGCTCCGCGGCCGGATAACGATGTCATGAGTGCTGGATGATCATAACACGCGGCCGTCTACCCTCGCCGGGCGCTTGCCGTTTAACCGATCGATTATCATTGCTACGACTGTCATTGCAGGGACAAGGACATGGCTCGATACGATTACGATTTATTCATCATTGGCGCCGGTTCGGGCGGGGTGCGCGCCGCGCGGTGGGCCGCCCGCCTCGGTGCGCGCGTCGCAATTGCGGAAGAGCGCTATCTCGGCGGCACTTGCGTCAATGTCGGCTGCATCCCGAAAAAGCTTCTTTCGTATGCTGCGCACTACCATGAGGAATTTGAAGACGCGCAGCGCTATGGCTGGCACGCTGGTGCAGCGGCTTTCGATTGGCGTGCGCTGATCACGGCCAAAGACCAGGAGATCGCGCGACTGAACGGCGTGTATGAGCGGCTGTTGCGTGGCTCCGACGTCGAAATCTTCCGTGCGCGCGCCACCCTGGCCGATCCGCATGCAGTCGATGTCGATGGTCGGCGTATCACCGCGGCGCATGTTCTGATTGCGACCGGGGGTTGGCCGGTGAAGCCGCCTATCCCCGGCGCCGAGCTCGGCTTTACGTCGAATGAGGCGTTTCACCTGCCGCAGCTGCCGGCGCGCGTTGTCATCATCGGCGGCGGTTATATCGCCGTCGAATTCGCATCGATCTTCAACGGCCTCGGCGTGGAGACGACCCTCGTCTATCGCAGCGACCGGTTGTTGCGGTCGTTCGACGCCGATCTTGGGCGCTTTCTGGGCGAGCAGATGGCGAACAAGGGCGTGCGCATTCTCTACGGACGCAATATCGCTGCGATCGAGCGCCGTGCCCCGTATGTTGCGGTGCTGAGCGACGGCACGGCGCTGGAAACGGACGGGGTAATGCTCGCGACGGGTCGCGCGCCCAACACACACGGGTTGGGGCTCGAGCAGGCGGGCGTCAAACTCAAGGAAAACGGCGCCATCATGGTCGATGCGAATTTTCAATCGAGCGTGCCGTCGGTACACGCCATCGGCGACGTGATCGATCGCGTGCTGCTGACCCCCGTCGCGCTGGCGGAGGGGATGGCAGTGGCGGAGCGGCTCTTCAATCCGGGCGCACGCGTGGTGGACTACGAGTACATCGCAACGACGATATTCAGCCATCCCAACGTCGCGACGGTCGGTCTTTCGGAAGCCGAGGCGCGCCGCCGCGGACTGAAGGTTGTGATCTACCGCACCGCGTTCACGTCCCTCAAGCACGCCTTGACCGGGCGCGCGGAAAAAGTGCTGATGAAGCTCGTGGTCGACGAAGCGAGTGAGCGCGTGCTGGGTGTGCACATGGTCGGCCCCGAAGCGGGCGAAATCATGCAGGGATTCGCCGTGGCGCTGAAGTGCGGTGCGACCAAGCGCCAGTTCGACGCGACCATCGGAATACACCCGACCGT
>DATFGD010000415.1:0-4425 GCA_035249725.1 Burkholderiales bacterium | reverse complement strand
CGCAAGCGCGATCGCCACAGCCGCGATGACGACGCTCAACAGCGCCGTGAGGTTGAGGAACTTCTCGGCGCGATCGAGCGCCGAGCGCACTTCCGGCCGCGCATCCCTGATGCCCTCGACGCGCTGACCGGCAGCCAGGCGCGGCAGCACCCACGCGCGGTAAGCGTCGATTGCAGCCTCGCTCCCTGCGAGTTGCAGCCGGTACCGTATACGGCTGCCCGGCTGGATGAGACCGGTTGCTGCAATATCGGCTTCATTGACGTGAATGGGCGGCGCGGCGTTCAGAAAGCCGATCGCGCTATCGGGTTCGTGTGTCAGTACGGCGGCCACTTTGAACTGTGACTTCCCCAGGCTCACGATATCCCCCATCGCGAGGCCGAGCTGACTGTATAGCCTTTCGTCCACCCATACCGCGCCGGGCGACGGAATATCAGTCGCACGGCGATCAGGCCCGAATGGCCGCTCGGCGATGCGCACTTCACCGCGCAACGGGTACCCGGGCGCAACGACCTTGACGCTTGCAAGCACGTTTCGCTCGCCGCGCAGGAGCATGCTGGGAAATCGCAGCATGCGCACCACATCGAGTCCGCGGCGCTGCGCCTCGCTTTCGAAATCAGGCGGCAGCGGTCGATCGGCCACGACGACGAGATCGGCGCCGAGCAGTAAATTGGCCTGGCGGTCCAGGGCAAGATGCACGCGGTCGGCGAAGAACCCCACGGTGGTCACGCTGGCGACCGCAATAACGAGCGCGAGACTGATGAGGACGAGCTCACCTGCGCGGTGATCGCGCAACAGCAACCGCAGCGCAAGCCGGATTTCGGCGCCGAATGTCATCCGGCCACGAGCGCGCCGTTTACCAGCCGACCGCCGGCAAGCCGCAACATCCGATTGCAGCGCCGCGAGAGCGACTCGTCATGGGTGACGAGCAGCAGCGTCGTCGCCTGCTCGCGATTCAGTTCGAACATGAGGTCGATCACCTGCCCCCCGGTGGCCGCATCGAGATTGCCGGTGGGCTCGTCGGCCAGGAGCAGCGACGGCCGGGCGACGAAAGCCCGCGCAACGGCCACCCGTTGCTGCTCGCCGCCCGAAAGTTGTCGTGGATAGTGATGCATGCGTTCGCGCAACCCGACGCGCTCGAGCATCGCCGAGGCGGCAGCGCGGGCGTCAAGCTTGCCGGCGAGTTCCAGCGGCAGCATCACGTTTTCGAGCGCGGTCATCGCCGGCAGAAGCTGGAACGACTGGAACACGAAACCCACCATGCGCGCTCGCAATGCGGCCCGGCCGTCTTCGTCCAGCGCGTAGAGATCGTGCCCGTCGATCAGCACTTCACCCGCGCTCGGCGTATCCAACCCCGCCAACAATCCGAGCAACGTGGACTTGCCGGAACCCGAGACGCCGACGATTGCGACGGCTTCACCGCCTGCCACGTCGAAACTTACATTGTCGAGTATGGTCAACTGCGCATCGCCGGTCGCGACTTGCTTGGTGAGCGCGGTCACCCGCACAATGGCCGCGTTCCCGCTAATACCGCTCTGCATAATCCTTACGCATGGTTTGGCGTCTTGTTATGTTGCTGTTGCTGTTTGCGCCGCAGAGTGTACTCGCGGCGACTCTGCTTGTTTTCGGCGACAGCCTCTCGGCGGGTTACGGCCTGCCGCTCGATCGGGGTTGGGTAAGCCTGCTCGAACGCAAGCTGCGCGATTCAAGGCTCGATTATAAGGTCGTGAATGCCAGCATCAGTGGCGAAACGACGGCGGGCGGCAGGGCACGCATCGACGGCGTGCTCAAAGCGCATCGGCCCGCGATCGTGATCCTCGCGCTCGGCGCGAATGACGGCCTGCGCGGGCACAGTCTCGAATCCCTGCGCGCCAATCTTGAAGCGATGATCGAAGCGTGTCGCAAAATGAAGGCCGATGTGGTGCTGGTCGGCATGCGGCTGCCCCCTAACTACGGCCCGGCCTACACCGAAAAGTTCCGGCAGACGTACGCGGACATCGCGCGGAAGCGCAAGCTGCCCGCCCTTCCCTTTCTCCTCGAAGGCTTCGCGGAGAAACAGGAATACTTTCAGGCCGACGGACTCCATCCGACCGCAGAAGCGCAGCCGCTCATCGCTGAAACGGTGTGGAAGGCATTGCGTCCGCTCCTGAAACGGTAAGCAGACGTGCGGTTCAACGGACGACGACACACGGCGCGCCCGCGACGAGCTGCCCGATCTCCGCTGCGTATTTGAAGCCCTGCTCTTTGAATAGCGCCATCACCGCCGGCACGGCAGCGGGCTCGCAAGCCACCAGCAGTCCACCGCTCGTTTGCGGATCCGTGAGTATGCTTCTATGCCACTCCAGCGCGCTTGAATGGAGCAGCACATCGCACTCGTAACTTGCCCAGTTGCGCTGTGACGCACCGGTCACGAAGCCTTGCTGCACGAGGTGACGCGCTGCGGCGAGAAGCGGGATGCGCTCGAATTCGAGTTCCGCCGTTAGCCCCGAACCGCGGCAGATGCCGAGCAGGTGCCCGAGCAGGCCGAACCCCGTAACGTCGGTTAGCGCATGGACGCCCGGCATGTCGGCGAGCGCAATGCCCGGCGTATTGAGCTGTGTCGTCGTTTCGATGAGCTGCTGATACGACTTCTCGCGCAGTTCGCCTTTCTTGAGCGCAGCGCTCAGGATGCCTACGCCGAGCGCCTTACCGAGTATCAGCACGTCCCCCGCCCGGGCGCCGCTGTTTCGCTTCACCTTGTCCGGATGCACCAGTCCCAGCGCGACGAGCCCATAGATGGGTTCCAGGGAATCGATGGAATGGCCACCCGCGATCGGGATACCGGCCGCATCGCACACCGAACGGCCGCCGGCAACGATGCTGTGTATCACTTCCGCCGGTATCTTACCGACCGGCATGCCCAGCAGCCCGAGCGCAAGAAACGGCTTCGCCCCCATCGCGTACACGTCCGATATCGCGTTGGTGGCCGCGATGCGCCCAAAGTCGTACGGGTCATCGACGACCGGCATGAAGAAATCGGTCGTCGCAACGATCGCCTGCGTCTCGTTGATGCGATAGACCGCAGCGTCGTCGCTCGTCTCGGTGCCGACGAGGAGATCGGAAAAAACCCGCGTCGCCGCCGATTTCGTCAGGACTTCGCTCAGCAACGCCGGCGTAAGCTTGCAGCCTCAGCCGCCGCCGTGTGCGAGCTGCGTGAGGCGGATGGCAACGTTGTCGGAAGGTGTGTTCATTTTTCGCTTAAACTGGAACCTATCTCAATTATGGACGCGTGATGCGTTGTGACCAAAACGTGATGAACGCCCGGAGCGGGGCGCAGTTCTACGCATGAGCGGTCGTAACGCTTTCGTCGGCGCCGCCGCACTCACCGCAGCGCCCGCCCAGAAGATTGCACGCGGGCTGTCGGTCGTAACCGTAGCACAGCTCACGGAGTTTGACGAGATCGTCGATGTGCGCTCCGAAGGGGAGTTCGCAGAAGACCACGTCCCCGGCGCACTGAGCTGCCCGGTGCTCAGCAACGAAGAGCGCGCGCGGGTCGGGACGCTGTACAAACAGGTGTCCCCGTTCGAGGCCAAGAAGGTGGGTGCGGCGCTGATCAGCGCCAACATCGCGCGCCATTTGCAGGAACGCTTCCACGATCGCCCGCGCGACTGGCGGCCGCTCGTCTACTGCTGGCGTGGCGGCAGCCGCAGCGGCGCATTAGCGCAGGTGTTGCACCAAGTCGGATGGCATGTGGGGCAACTCGAAGGCGGTTACCGGGCGTACCGCCGGCAGGTGCTCGCGGATCTCGTGGTTCTCCCCACGCGATTTCAGTGGCGCGCGGTATGCGGACTCACGGGCGCGGGCAAAAGCCGCCTGCTTCGCGCCTTGGAGGCGTGCGGCGGGCAGGTGCTCGATCTGGAAGCGCTCGCCGCGCATCGCGGCTCGGTGCTGGGCAGCCTGCCCGATCTGCCCCAGCCCTCGCAGAAAATGTTTGAAAGTCTGGTCTGGAATGCCTTGCGCCAGTTCTCGCCGTCGCGACCGGTGTACGTGGAAGCCGAGAGCAAGAAAATCGGCGTCTTGCGCGTGCCCGATGCGCTCGTTGCCGCGATGTGGGCAAGTCCGTGTGTGGTAATCGAAGCGCCGGTCCGCGCGCGTGTTGCCTTATTGAAAGCCGAGTACGAGCATTTCATTACGGACCCGGCAGCGCTCACCGCAAAGCTCGAGTGTCTCTCCGGTCTCTACGGTCGCGCGGTCATCGAGAAATGGCGTGCGCTCATCGACGCCGCGCGCTGGGACGAGCTCACGGAAGACTTACTCATACGGCACTACGATCCCGCGTACACCCGCTCGACGCTCAAGCACTATCCCAGCTTGAGCCGCGCGCCCCGTCTACGGCTCGCCGCAGCGACCGATGCCGAGTTCACGCGCCTCGCGCAACAGTGTCTCGCC
>DATFGD010000414.1:0-13393 GCA_035249725.1 Burkholderiales bacterium | reverse complement strand
TTTCCTGGCTATACGACGCGTCTGATGAGCTATTTTATCGCCCAATTATTTGACGATAATGGACAAACTCGCCATAATGCCGGGTTTCGTTGGGAGGGGTTCCCGAGCGGTCAAAGGGATCAGACTGTAAATCTGACGGCTCTGCCTTCGAAGGTTCGAATCCTTCCCCCTCCACCAGATTTGCGGCTGAACGCGGCGCGGATTCTCTTCGAGGCTTTAAGCGGGTGTAGCTCAATGGTAGAGCAGAAGCATTCCAAGCTTATGACGAGGGTTCGATTCCCTTCACCCGCTCCAACCCCCCTCGTCAGGGCGAAGGCCGTAAGGGAGTTCAGCCCATGTAGCTCAGTGGTAGAGCACTCCCTTGGTAAGGGAGAGGTCGCGCGTTCAATCCGCGCCATGGGCACCAACCATAGGACAGGGCACCACATATCTTCAGTAGCAGCTAGCGAGCAAGGAACCCATCATGGCGAAGAGTAAATTTGAGCGGACGAAGCCGCACGTGAACGTGGGGACGATAGGTCACGTGGATCACGGCAAGACGACGCTGACGGCGGCGATGACGATGATTCTGTCGAAGAAGTTCGGGGGCGAGGCGAAGAGCTACGAGCAGATTGACTCGGCGCCGGAGGAGAAGGCGCGCGGGATCACGATCAACACCGCGCACGTGGAGTATGAGACGCAGCAGCGCCACTACGCGCACGTGGACTGTCCGGGGCACGCCGACTACATCAAGAACATGATCACGGGGGCGGCGCAGATGGATGGCGCCATTCTGGTGGTTTCGGCCGCCGATGGTCCGATGCCGCAGACGCGCGAGCACATTCTGCTGGCGCGGCAAGTGGGGGTGCCCTACATCGTTGTCTTCATGAACAAGGCGGACATGGTGGACGACAAGGAGCTCCTGGAGCTGGTGGAGATGGAGGTGCGCGAACTCCTTTCGAAGTATGAATTTCCCGGCGACACCACCCCGATTGTGATTGGCTCGGCCTTGAAGGCGATGGAAGGCGACAAGAGCGAGATGGGCGAGGGGGCGATATTCAAGCTGGCCGAGGCGCTGGACGCCTACATTCCGACGCCCAAGCGCGCGGTGGAGGGTGCGTTTCTGATGCCGGTGGAGGACGTGTTTTCGATCTCCGGGCGCGGCACGGTGGTGACCGGACGGGTGGAGCGGGGTGTCTGCAAGGTGGGAGACGAGATTGAGATCGTGGGGTTGAAGCCCACGATCAAGACGGTGTGCACGGGAACCGAGATGTTTCGCAAGCTCCTCGACCAGGTGCAGGCGGGGGACAACGTGGGGATTCTGCTGCGGGGCACCAAGCGCGAAGAGGTGGAGCGCGGGCAGGTGCTGGCCAAACCCGGTTCGATCACCCCGCACACCAAGTTTAGCGCCGAGATTTACGTGCTCTCGAAGGAAGAGGGTGGGCGGCACACGCCGTTTTTCAATGGCTACCGGCCGCAGTTTTACTTTCGCACGACGGATGTGACGGGCTCGATCGAGCTGGCGCAGGGGACTGAAATGGTGATGCCGGGGGACAACGTGTCGATCACGGTGGCGTTGATCCAGCCGATTGCGATGGAAGAGGGTTTGCGCTTTGCCATCCGCGAGGGTGGGCGCACGGTGGGCGCCGGCGTCGTGGCGAAGATCATTGAGTAATGCGTGGGGAGTGAGGCGTGAGGCGCTGTGCCTCCCGCCGATGCCTGACGCCTCACGAGGGTAAAGCATGGCTGTCAAGAGTCAGAAAATACGCATCCGCCTGAAGGCGTTCGACTACCGGCTGATCGATCAGTCGGCGCTGGAGATCGTCGATACGGCCAAGCGCACGGGCGCGGTGGTCAAGGGCCCGGTGCCGCTGCCGACGCGCAAAGAGCGGTTCGATGTGCTGCGTTCTCCGCACGTCAACAAGACGTCGCGCGACCAGCTCGAAATTCGCACGCACCTGCGGCTGATGGACATCATCGATCCCACCGACAAGACGGTGGACGCGCTGATGAAGCTCGACCTCCCCGCTGGCGTTGACGTGGAAATCAAGTTGTAGTTTTTTTACCTGCCGACCAATTGCAGTCGGCACCTTTTGCGACAAAAGGGAAAGAAACATGAGTTTGGGACTGGTAGGCCGCAAGGTCGGCATGACCCGCGTATTCACTGACGATGGCGACTCCATCCCGGTGACCGTGGTTGACGTGTCGAACAATCGCGTCACGCAAATCAAAACCGTTGAAAGCGACGGCTACGCCGGGGTGCAGGTGAGCTTCGGCAAGCGCCGCGCAAGCCGCATCAACAAGGCGGCCGCGGGGCATTTCGCCAAGGCGGGCGTCGAAGGCGGACACGTGTTGAAAGAATTTCGCGTCGCCCCCGATCAACTCGCCGACATGAAAGTGGGCGGCACGATCGGCGCAGATCTCTTCAAGGTGGGGCAGAAGGTCGACGTATCGGGCGTCTCTCTGGGCAAGGGCTTCGCGGGCGTGATCAAGCGCCACAATTTTTCGTCAAACCGCGCAAGCCACGGCAATTCCGTTTCGCATAACAAGCCGGGCTCGATCAGCATGGCGCAGGATCCGGGGCGGGTTTTTCCCGGCAAGAAGATGCCGGGCCACCTCGGCGCGGCGAATCGCACCGTCCAGAATCTCGAGATCGTCCGCATCGACGCCGAACGGCAACTGCTGCTCATACGCGGCGCGGTGCCTGGCTCGAAAGGCGGCGATATCGCGGTGTATCCAGCGGTGAAAGCGGGCAAGCGTGTGGCCTCAGGCAAGCCCGCCAAAGCGCCGGCAGCGAAGTAAGGGACGGTCATGGAACTCAAACTGATCAACGAACAGGGACAGCCCGCTCAGTCGGTCACGGCTTCGGATGCGGCGTTTGGTCGAGAATACAACGAGGCGCTGGTCCACCAGGTCGTGACGGCCTATCTCGCGAATGCGCGATTGGGTACACGCGCGCAGAAGGATCGCGGTACGGTCAAGCACTCCACCAAGAAACCGTGGCGGCAGAAAGGCACCGGGCGGGCGCGCGCAGGCATGACCTCCAGTCCGTTGTGGCGTGGCGGCGGCAGAATTTTTCCCAATACGCCGGACGAAAATTTCAGTCAGAAACTGAACCGCAAGATGTTTCGGGCGGGCGTGAGCGCGATTCTCTCCCAGATCGCCCGTGAGGGCCGTCTCGCCGTAGTGGACGGATTCACGGTGGATGCGCCGAAGACGCGACTGCTCGCGCAGAAACTGAAGACGATGGGTTTTGCAGACGACGTGCTGATCATCACCGATGCGCTCGACGAGAATCTGCGTCTTTCGTCCCGCAATCTGCCCAACGTCAGCATCATGGATGCGAGGAGCGCCGATCCGGTGAGCCTCATGCGCCATTCCCACGTGGTGATGACGCGCAGCGCCATGGCGAAACTCGAGGAGATGTACGCATGAGCGCGAACCCGAACCTCCAGCAGCAGGCGCGGCTCATGCAGGTGCTGCTCGCGCCCGTCGTGTCGGAAAAGAGCACCTTTGTCGCGGACAAGCGCGACCAGGTGGTTTTCAAGGTCGCGAAGGATGCGAACAAGCATGAGATCAAGGCCGCCGTCGAACTCATGTTCAAGGTTGAGGTGAATTCGGTAAAGGTCATCAACGTGAAGGGCAAAGAGAAGCGCTTCGGGCGCTTCATGGGGCGCCGCGACCACTGGAAAAAAGCCTACGTGTGTCTGAAGCCCGGCCAGGAAATCAATTTCGCTGAAGGGGAGAGCAAGTAATGCTGGTCAAAGTCAAACCCACCTCTCCCGGGCGGCGACAGCTCGTCAAGGTCGTCACGCCGGGTCTGCATAAGGGCAAGCCGCAGGCGAACCTCGTCGAGCGCAAGTCGAAGAAAGCGGGCCGCAACGCCCACGGCCATCTCACCATGCGTCACAAAGGTGGCGGGCACAAGCAGCACTATCGCGTCATCGATTTCAAGCGCAACAAGGACGGGATCCCGGCTCGGGTGGAACGCATCGAATACGATCCGAACCGCAGCGCGCATCTGGCGCTTCTGTGCTATGCAGACGGTGAACGCCGTTACATCATTGCCGCAAAGGGCGTGACGGAAGGCGCACAGCTCAACTCGGGGCCGGAAGCGCCGATCAAAACCGGCAACACGCTTCCGCTCAAGAATATCCCGGTCGGCACCACCATCCATTGCGTCGAGATGCTGCCCGGCAAAGGCGCGCAGCTTGCGCGTGCGGCCGGGACTGCGGTGCAATTGCTCGCGCGCGAGGGCGATTACGCGCAACTGCGGCTGCGTTCGGGCGAAATCCGCAAAGTGCATATCAGCTGCCGGGCCACGATAGGCGAAGTCGGCAATGAAGAGCATTCGCTCGAATCGATCGGCAAGGCGGGCCGTGTGCGTTGGCGCGGCGTGCGACCGACGGTGCGCGGTGTCGCGATGAATCCGGTCGACCACCCGCACGGCGGCGGCGAAGGCAAGACGGCGGCGGCGCAGCACCCGGTGAGCCCGTGGGGCGTGCTCACCAAGGGGTACAAGACGCGCAAGAACAAGCGCACCAACGGCATGATCGTCCGCCGGCGTAATGCCAAGACCATCGGTTAAGAGGTAGCACATGGCACGTTCCATCAAGAAGGGCCCGTTCGTCGATCTCCATCTCATGAAGAAGGTGGAAACGGCACGCGCCACAAGCGACAAGCGTCCGATCAAGACCTGGTCGCGCCGTTCAACCATCCTGCCCGATTTCGTGGGACTGACGATTGCAGTGCATAACGGCAAACAGCACATCCCGGTCTACATCACGGAGAACATGGTCGGCCATAAGCTCGGAGAATTTGCGCACACCCGGATATTCAAGGGCCACTCCAAGGCCGGCTCGGCGGCGGCCGCCGCGGCGGACAAGAAGGCGAGCCCGACGCCGGCGGCACCCAAGGCATAGAGACAGACATGAATACGACAGCGAAACTGCGGGGTGTCCGACTCTCGGCTCAGAAAGGCCGCCTCGTGGCCGACTTGGTCCGCGGCAAGTCGGTCGAAAACGCGCTCAACATCCTGCAGTTCAATCCGAAGAAGGGCGCGGCGATCATCCGCAAGGTGCTGGAGTCGGCGATAGCCAATGCCGAGCACAACAACGGCGCGGACGTGGACGAACTGAAGGTGACGCAAATCTGCGTCGAGAAGGGCCCGGTGCTCAAGCGCTTTGCAGCGCGTGCCAAGGGCCGCGGCGCCCGCATACTGAAGCCGACCTGCCACGTTTATGTGACGGTCGGCGACGAAAGGAAATAAGGAGTCCACTATGGGGCAGAAGATTCATCCGACAGGGTTCCGGCTTGCCCTCAACCGCAACTGGGCCTCGCGCTGGTACGCCAACACCAAGAATTTTGCGCCGATGCTGCTCGAGGACGTACGGGTGCGCGACCACCTGAAGCAGAAACTTGCGCATGCCGCTGTGTCGCGAGTCGTGATCGAGCGCCCCGCGAAGAATGCACGTATCACGATCTACAGCGCGCGACCGGGCGTCGTGATCGGCAAGAAGGGCGAGGACATCGAAGCGCTCAAGGTGGAACTGCAAAAGATGCTCGGCGTGCCGGTGCACGTCAACATCGAGGAAGTACGCAAGCCCGAACTCGATGCGCAGCTGATCGCCGATTCGATCGCCCAGCAGCTGCAAAAGCGCATCATGTTCCGGCGCGCGATGAAGCGCGCCATTACCAACGCGATGCGGCTCGGCGCACAGGGCATCAAGATCATGAGCGCTGGCCGGCTGAACGGCATCGAAATCGCGCGCACGGAGTGGTATCGCGAAGGGCGGGTGCCGCTGCATACGCTGCGTGCCGACATCGATTATGGCTTTGCCGAAGCGAAGACGACCTATGGCGTGATCGGTATCAAGGTGTGGGTGTTCAAAGGCGAAGTAATGGGCAAGAACGATCAGCCGACAGCCGCGACGCTGGGCGCCGTGCCTGCCGGGGAGCCGGAGCAACCGCCGGCGAAGAAGCCACGCCGAGCGGCGGCAAAGACAGGAGCAAAGCGTGCTACAGCCAGCCAGACGTAAATTCCGCAAGGAACAAAAGGGCCGCAACAAGGGCGTTGCCACGCGCGGCAACAAAGTGAGTTTCGGTGAATATGGTTTGAAAGCGATCGGCCGGGGCCGGCTGACCGCCCGTCAGATCGAAGCGGCACGGCGTGCCATGACGCGGCACATCAAGCGCGGCGGACGCATCTGGATACGCATCTTCCCCGACAAGCCGGTGTCGCAGAAGCCGGCCGAGGTCAGGATGGGCAACGGCAAAGGCAATCCGGAGTTCTGGGTCGCCGAGATCCAGCCCGGCAAGATGCTCTACGAGATGGATGGCGTGGACGAAGTGTCGGCGAAGGAAGCTTTCCGGCTGGCCGCGTCGAAGCTTCCGATCCGAACCTCGTTCGTGGTGAGACAGATCGGAGCGTGATGTGAAAGCCACTGAATTGAAAGGCAAGTCCAACGACGAGCTGCAGCAGGAGCTTCAATCGCTGCTGAGGGCGCAGTTTTCGCTGCGCATGCAGAGAGCGACCCAGCAGCTTTCCAATACCAGCCAGCTCAAGAAAGTGCGCCGCGACATCGCGCGCGTGCGGACGGTGCTGACGCAGAAGGCGAAGTAAGGCGATCGAACATGAGCGAAACACCCAACAAGCGGACGCTGGCCGGGCGCGTCGTGAGCGACAAGATGGAAAAGACGGTCACCGTCCTCGTCGAGCGCCGCGTCAAACATCCGCTATACGGCAAGGTCATTACGCGCTCCAAAAAGTACCACGCGCACGATGAAAAGAACGAGTTTCATGAAGGCGACCGCGTCATCATCGAGGAGTGCCGCCCACTCGCCAGTGCCAAGTCATGGCGCGTGGTGAAACTGCTTGAAAAATCGCGCGGCGTGTGACCGCATTTTCGTTTGCAATGTCGGGGCGCTGAACGTATAATCTGCCGCCTTCGTCGCATGGCAGGTCCCGCATGCTGCGATCCGACCCGGACGGGCTCCAAAACTGGCCGACGCGTTTGAAAGCGCGGACCAAGTTGGAGGAGAAATCATCAAGGAAGCAAAAAAATGATTCAGATGCAGTCCATTCTGGATGTTGCGGACAACACCGGTGCGCGTTCGGTCATGTGCATCAAGGTGTTGGGGGGTTCGAAACGGCGCTACGCCGGGATCGGCGACGTGATCAAGGTGAGCGTGAAGGATGCGGCGCCACGCGGCCGCGTCAAGAAGGGCGAGATCTACAACGCCGTGGTGGTGCGCACCGCGAAGGGCGTCCGCCGCAACGACGGTTCGCTGGTGAAGTTCGACGGCAACGCCGCCGTTCTGCTCACGCCCAAGCTGGAGCCGATCGGCACCCGCATCTTCGGGCCGGTCACGCGCGAATTGCGCAGCGAGCAGTTCATGAAGATCGTCTCGCTCGCGCCGGAAGTGCTGTAAAGGAACAAGGGTATGCGCAAGATCAGAAAAGGTGACGATGTCGTGGTGCTGACGGGCCGGGACAAAGGCAAGCGTGGCACCGTGCTCAAGATCGTGGACGCCGAGCACATCGTGGTGGAAGGCGCCAACAAGGTGAAAAAGCACCAGCGCCCGAATCCGATGAAAGGCGTCACCGGCGGCATCATCGAAAAGGAAATGCCGCTCAATGTGAGCAACGTCGGTCTCTATAACCCGGCCACGAAGAAGGCGGACCGCGTCGGCGTCAAGGCGCTCGAGGACGGCCGCCGGGTGCGCTATTTCAAATCGAACGGCGAAGTGGTTGACGTATGAGCGCTGAGAAAGACAAGGCCGTAAAGCCGGCAAAAGCGCCGAAGGGCGGCGCGAAACCCGCGAAACCAGGCAAGGACGCCAAAGAATCCAAAGAGGGCAGGGAAGGCAAGGCTGCGCCGGAAGCAAAGGCCGCGCGGCCCGCAAAGCCGGCGGGACCGGCACGCCTGCATACCTATTACCGCGAGAAGGTGGTAGGGGACCTGACGAAACAGTTCGGCTACAAGTCGGTGATGCAAGTGCCGCGCATCGAAAAGATCGTGCTCAACATGGGCGTGGGCGAGGCCGTGGCGGACAAGAAAATCATGGACAACGCCGTGGGCGACATGATGAAGATCGCCGGCCAGAAGCCCATCGTCACCAAGGCGCGGACGTCCATCGCGAACTTCAAGATCCGCACCGGTTATCCCGTGGGCTGCAAGGTGACGCTGCGCGGCGCGCGCATGTACGAGTTTCTCGACCGGCTGGTGAGTGTGGCCATGCCGCGCATCCGTGACTTTCGCGGCATTTCGGGGCGCGCATTCGACGGCCGCGGCAACTACAACATGGGTGTCAAAGAGCAGATCATCTTTCCCGAGATCGAGTACGACAAGATCGATGCGATCCGCGGAATGAACATCACGATTTCAACCACCGCCAAGACCGACGAAGAAGCCCGGGCGCTGCTGACGGCGTTCAGGTTTCCGTTCAGGAACTGAGGATCGACCATGGCAAAAACGGCATTGATCAACCGCGACCAGAAGCGCCGCCAGACCGTCAAGAAATTTGCGGCGAAGCGCGCCGAGTTGCTCGCCCTCGCCAACAACGTGAAGCTCTCGCAGGAAGAGCGTTACGAAGCGCGCTTGAAGCTGCAGAAGCTGCCGCGCGATGCGTCCCCGGTGCGGCTCAGGAACCGCTGTGCCCTCACCGGCCGGCCGCGTGGCGTCTTCAGCAAGTTCGGACTGGGGCGGGCGAAACTGCGCGACATCGCGATGCGCGGCGAGATTCCGGGCGTGATCAAGGCGAGCTGGTAGCGGGAGAGACAGCGATGAGTATGAGTGACCCGATCGCGGACATGCTGACGCGCATACGCAATGCGCAACAGTCCGAAAAACAGCTGGTAGCCATGCCAGCGAGCAAGCTGAAGGCGTCGATCGCCAAGGTGCTCAAGGACGAAGGCTACATCGAGGACTTCGCGCTGCGTGAGAACGCCGGCAAGCCGCTGCTCGAGATCAGCCTCAAGTACTACGCCGGCAAGCCCGTCATCGAAAAGATGGAACGGATCAGCCGGCCCGGTCTGCGGATCTACAAGCCGAGCCGCGACATCCCGAACGTCATGAACGGGCTTGGCATCGCCATCGTCTCGACGTCGAAAGGCGTCATGACGGATCGCAAGGCGCGTGGGCTCGGCGTCGGCGGCGAAGTGCTCTGCATCGTCGCATAAACGGAGTCGAGCGATGTCGAGAATTGGAAATTATCCCGTCGTGCTGCCGGACAAGGTCGAAGTGACGTTGACGCCGAGCGAGATCGCGGTGAAGGGCCCGCTGGGCGTGCTCACGCAGAAAATCGTGCCGAACGTCAAGGTGGAAAGAATCGATAACCGTATCGAGTTCAAGGCGACCAACAACTCGCATTACGCCAACGCGATGTCCGGCACGTTGCGGGCGCTGGTGGCCAACATGGTAAACGGCGTTACAAAAGGGTTCGAGAAGAAGCTGACGCTCGTGGGCGTCGGCTACCGCGCGCAAGCGCAAGGGGACAAGCTCAATTTGTCGATCGGATTTTCGCATCCGGTGGTGCATCAGATGCCGAAAGGCATCAAGGCCGAGACGCCCACCCAAACGGAGATACTGATCAAGGGCGTGGACCGGCAGCTCGTGGGTCAAGTGGCGGCCGAGGTGCGGGCGTACCGCAGTCCCGAGCCGTACAAGGGCAAGGGCGTGCGTTACGCCGACGAGCGCATCGTGCTCAAGGAAACGAAGAAGAAGTAGGCGGGACGAAACATGGATGACAAAAGACAGGCACGTTTGCGGCGGGCGCGTCAGACCCGCGCCAGGATCGCAGGAATCGGGACGGTCCGGCTCACGGTGTACCGTTCCAATTGCCACATCTATGCGCAGGTGATCGACGGTAGCGGCGAGAAAGTGCTGGCGAGCGCGTCCAGCACCGAGCCCGAGATGCGCCAGGCACTGAAGAACGGCGGGAACATCAAGGCCGCTGCCGAAATCGGCAAGCGCATTGCGGAACGCGCGAGACAGGTCGGCATCGAAGCCGTCGCTTTCGACCGTTCCGGATACAAGTTCCACGGTCGGGTGAAGGCGCTGGCAGAAGCGGCGCGCGTTGCAGGCCTCAAGTTTTAACGGATACCGGATACCACTATGGCGAAGATCCAGGCGGGAAAGATGCAGACCGGCGATGACCGCGGCGACGGTCTGCGCGAAAAAATGGTTGCGGTGAACCGCGTGACCAAGGTGGTCAAGGGCGGGCGTGTGCTCGGGTTCGCGGCGCTGGCCGTCGTCGGCGACGGGGACGGCGGCATCGGCATGGGCAAGGGCAAAGCGCGTGAAGTCCCGGTAGCCGTGCAGAAGGCGATGGAGGAGGCGCGGCGCAAGTTGGTGAAGGTCCAGCTCAAAAACGGCACGCTGCAGCATTCTGTGATCGGCCGCCACGGCGCGGCGCGGGTTTACATGCAGCCGGCGCACGAGGGCACGGGTCTCATCGCCGGCGGGCCGGTGCGCGCGGTGCTCGAGGTGATGGGTGTGACCAACATTCTCACCAAATGCCTGGGGTCGACCAATCCCTACAATGTGGTGCGTGCGACGATCGAGGGACTCACCTCGATGAACACGCCGGCGCAGATCGCCGCCAAGCGCGGCAAGTCGGTCGAGGAAATCACGGGATAAGCCATGGCGAATACGGGCGACCGAAAATTCAAGGTGACGCTGGTGAGAAGCCTGATCGGCACTCGGCCGGAGCACCGCGCGTGCGTGCGCGGCCTGGGGCTGCGCCGGCTCAACCATACCGTGGAAGTCGTCGATACGCCGGCGACGCGCGGCATGGTCAACAGCGTGGCATACCTCGTCAAGTGTGAGGGCTAGATGCGACTGAATCAGATCAAACCTGCGGCCGGCGCGAAGCGTGGCAAGAAGCGTGTGGGTCGCGGCATCGGTTGCGGGCTCGGCAAGACCGCCGGCCGCGGACACAAGGGCCAGAAGGCGCGGGCCGGCGGCTTTCACAAGGTCGGCTTCGAGGGCGGCCAGATGCCGCTGCAGCGCCGGCTTCCCAAGCGCGGCTTCGTTTCGCTCGGCCGTGACGATACCGCAGAAGTGCGGCTGAGCGACCTCGAAAGAATGAAGGACGAGACGATCGACTTGGCCGCGCTCAAGGCGGCCGGGGTAGTGCCGCAGCTCGCGCTTGGCGCCAAAGTGATCCTGTCCGGCGAAATCAAGCGCAAGGTGGCGCTGAAGGGCGTTGGCGCGACCAAGGGCGCACGCGCGGCGATCGAAGGCGCGGGCGGCAGCGTGGAAGCGCCCGTCAAACCGGCGCGAGGCGCCGGTGTCAAAAATGACCCGCGCGGCGCTGCAGCCGGCGCGGCCACGAGTTAGGGCGAGAAAGCTTGGCTACCGGCGAATCACTGCTTGCAGCAGGCAAAATGGGCGACCTCAAGCGTCGCCTGCTGTTTTTGCTGGGCGCGCTGATCGTATTCCGCATCGGATCGTTCATCCCGGTGCCGGGTATCGATCAGTTGCAGCTTGCGGAACTGTTCCGTTCGCAGCGCGGCGGCATCCTCGACATGTTCAACATGTTCTCCGGCGGCGCGTTGTCGCGCTTCTCCATCTTCGCGCTCGGCATCATGCCCTACATCTCGGCATCGATCATCATGCAATTGATGACCGTGGTCTCGCCGACGCTGGAAGCGCTCAAGAAAGAGGGCGAGTCGGGCCGGCGCAAGATCACCCAGTACACGCGCTACTTCACCGCGGGTCTCGCGCTGTTCCAGAGTCTGGGGATCGCGATCGCGCTGGAGTCGCAGCCGGGGCTGGTGATCGAGCCCGGATTCGTGTTCCGCGTGACCGCCATGATCACGCTGGTGACCGGAACCATGTTCCTCATGTGGCTTGGGGAGCAGATCACCGAGCGCGGCATCGGCAACGGCATCTCGCTCATCATCTTTGCCGGCATCGCGGCAGGATTTCCGCAGGCGGTGGGCGGCACCCTTGAACTGGTGCGCACCGGCGCATTTTCGATACCGATCGCGCTCTTGATCGGCGCGCTGGTGGTGGGCGTCACCGCCTTTGTCTGTTTTGTCGAGCGCGGCCAGCGCAAGATCCTGGTCAACTATGCCAAACGCCAGGTCGGGCGCAAGATCTACGGCGGCCAGACCTCGCATCTGCCGCTCAAGCTGAACATGTCGGGTGTGATCCCGCCGATCTTCGCATCGAGCATCATTCTGTTTCCGGCAACGCTCGTGGGCTGGTTCGGTTCGAGCGAGGGTTTCGGCTGGCTCAATAGCATCGCCGCCACCCTTCATCCCGGGCAGCCGATCTATACCATGCTTTATGCATCGGCGATCATCTTCTTCTGCTTTTTCTATACCGCGCTCGTCTTCAACCCGAAGGAGACCGCCGAGAACCTGAAGAAAAGCGGTGCATTCGTGCCCGGCATCCGCCCCGGCGACCAGACAGCGCGCTATATCGAGAAGATCACGATGCGGCTTACGCTGACGGGCGCCATTTACGTGACGCTCGTATGCCTGCTGCCCGAGTTTCTCATCGTCTGGAAGAACGTGCCTTTTTACTTTGGCGGCACCTCGCTCCTCATCATCGTCGTCGTAACGATGGATTTCATGGCGCAGGTGCAGGCGTATGTGATGTCTCACCAGTACGAAAGCCTGCTCAAGAAAGCGAACTTCAAAGGTGGCGTCTTCCCTACACGCTAAATGGCGAAAGAAGAAACAATACAAATGGTGGGCGAGATCGTGGAGACGCTGCCCAATGCCACGTTCCGCGTAAAGCTTGAAAACGGGCACGTGGTGCTCGGACATATCTCCGGCAAGATGCGCATGCATTACATCCGCATACTTCCCGGAGACAAGGTGACGGTGGAACTCACGCCTTACGATCTGACGCGGGGGCGCATCGTGTTCCGCGCCAAATAGAACGAACGGGAATGCAAGAGGACGCATATGAAAGTGATGGCTTCGGTGAAAAGGATGTGCCGCAAGTGCAAGATCATCCGGCGCAAGGGCGTGGTGCGGGTGATCTGTTCGGATCCGCGCCACAAGCAGCGGCAGGGATGATTTTCAATTGAAAATTAGCCGCTTACACGTTAAAATTTCCGGTTTTCCGTTTCGGGGAAAAGCATGGCCCGCATAGGTGGCGTCAACATTCCGAATCAACAGCACGCGGAGATCGCCTTGACCGCGATATTCGGCATCGGCCGCAGCCGGGCGCGCACGATTTGCGCCGCCGCCGGCGTGAACACCGCGACCAAAATGAAGGATTTGTCCGACTCCCAGATGGACAAGCTGCGCGAGCAGGTCGCGAAGTTCATCGTCGAAGGCGATCTTCGCCGCGAAGTGTCGATGAACATCAAGCGCCTGATCGATCTTGGCACGTGGCGCGGCAAGCGCCACCGCGCCGGGCTGCCGGTGCGCGGCCAGCGTACCCGCACCAAT
>DATFGD010000413.1:0-2438 GCA_035249725.1 Burkholderiales bacterium | reverse complement strand
TCGGCGCGCTCGTGATCGGCTACTCGCTCATCACCTGGAGTGGCATGGTCGTCTTTGGACGCCATACCTGGCTCGCGCACGGCGAGGCATTCTCGGTCGTGTTCACGACGTTCTCGCGCTTTGCCCCGTTCGCCCGCGCGGGAGGCGCGCTGGTGATGCGCCCTCCGGGTTCTGGACTGCTCGTGCGCGAACCCGTGTCGTGGTCAACCGCGGCGATGGTCCTGGTGCTGCTGGCAACGGTCACCTTCGACGGCTTCATCGCGACGCCCGCGTGGGGCACACTTTACGAAGGCTTTACGTCGCTGGGTCAACGCTTTCCGGGCATCGCGGGCCTTTTCAACTTCTACACGCTTGCAACCGGGCTCTTCCTGCTCTTTCCGATAATGTTCGGCGCCGTATTGCTCGCGTGCTGCCGGCTTACCGTAGCGCTCGCGGGAAAGTACTCGGCAGAGGAACTCGCCCGCTATTTCGTGCCGACGCTACTGCCCATCGCGATCGCATACCACGTCGCGCATTACCTGGTGTTTTTCCTGCTCACCGGTCAGTACATCATTCCGGCGATTTCAGACCCGTTCGGTTTTGGCTGGGATCTCCTCGGCACCGCGACATACAAACCGGATATCGCCTTGATCGGCGCCAGGTTCGCGTGGTACACCGGCGTGATCGCCATCGTCGCGGGCCACGTGATCGCCGTTCATCTCGCGCATCGCATGGCGGCCTATCTTTTCGGCGGCTCACGAGAAACGATCGCAAGCCAGTTTCCGCTGCTTGCGCTCATGGTGGCCTACACCATGCTGAGCCTGTGGATCATCGCACAGCCGGCAGTCCAGTGAGCGCCCAGCGCCAATGAGAATGCTTTGCAGGCCTGCTTCGTTGGGCGTCTGAAGGAATCTGATCATGCGTGCGGGCGCCTGAGATGGTTCGCTTAGCTCGAATTTGTGCGATCATAGCGCCGCCGTTCGTGGCACAACCGCATGCGAATGGTCGCGCAATGAAACAGCGTAGATTCATTTCGTTCGCCTGGATATTCCTCCTGCTGTTCGCGCAGCAGAGTGCCATTACGCACGCAGTTTGGCACGCAAGCGACCACGGCCCGGCCCAACACAAGAACAAGGGCGACGCCTCTTATCAAGGCAAGCTCTGCGGATTGCATGGTGCTTTCAGCCAGGTCGTGGGCGGCGTCCAGCCGAGTGCGGCGCAAGAACCGCTTCCGCAGTGCGCGGCGCAGACCATCGAATATCGTCCCGGCCCGCTCGTCGTTCCGGAACTTCACGTCCCGCTTTCCCGCGGTCCTCCCCTCCTCTCCTGATTCAGCACGACGCGAACGGCACCTGCGGGTTGCCGCATTCTTTTCGTCTTGACGGGAGAGCGATATGTACACGCGCTGCTGGGCCGCTGCTGCGGTCGCATTGGCATTTTCCTGCCCAACGCTGGCGCAGGATGCTGAACTCGCGAAAATCCGCGAGGAAATCAGGCAACTGAAGGATAACTACGAGAAGCGCATCCAAACGCTGGAAAAGCGGTTGGCAGAGGCGGAGGCCAAGGGCAGTGCTCGTGCTGGCCCCGCAAGGGCGGAAGCGCCACCGGCTGTTGCAAACGCGCGCGCTGCTGAAAGCGGGTTCAATCCGGCCGTGTCGCTGATTCTTCAAGGCACGTATGCCAATACGTCGCAGGATCCGAACACCTTCCGAATAACCGGCTTCATGCCCTCGGGCGGAGAGGTCGGGCCGCCGAAGCGCGGATTCGGACTGGCCGAGACCGAACTCGTATTGAGCGCCAATATCGATCCGTATTTCCGTGGCGTTGCGATCGCAGCCCTAACGCCGGAGAACGAGGTCGAACTCGAGGAATCGTACTTTCAGACGCTTGCCCTTCCGCAAGGCCTCACGCTCAAAGGCGGACGCTTTCTGTCCGGCATTGGGTACCAGAATGAAATTCATCAGCACGCTTGGGATTTTCAGGATGCGCCGCTCCCCTACAAGGCGTTTCTGGGCGGCCGGCTGCGCCACGACGGCGTGCAACTGAAGTGGCTCGCACCGACACCGCTTTTCCTCGAGCTCGGTGCGGAGTTTTCGAGCGGCGACCAGTTTCCCGGTTCGGATCGAAATAAAAACGGCGTCGGAGGCAGTGCGCTATTCGGACACCTCGGCGGGGACATCGGTGCAAGCTACGCCTGGCGCGCCGGACTCTCGTACGTCAAGACCTCGCCGCAGAACCGGGGGTATGAGGACGTCGACTCGCTCGGCGGCACCGTGCTCAACAGTTTCACGGGCGACGCCAAAGTTTGGGTGGCGGATGCCGTGCTCAAATGGGCGCCCGACGGCAATGCGACTTCGCGCAATTTCAAACTCCAAGGCGAATATTTCCGCTTCCGGCAGACGGGCACGCTTGCCTATGACGACAGCGCAGGCAGCGGGGTGTTCGGCGCGCTCAGCGAT
>DATFGD010000412.1:0-14086 GCA_035249725.1 Burkholderiales bacterium | reverse complement strand
GTTCGTGAATCCGCCGCGCCCGGAAAACAACATCGTCAAGATTCCGACCGCGCCGGGGCTCGGTCTCACGCCCAATTTCGAGGCGCTCAAGGACAGCCGCATCGAAGCGTAGGCATGCCGCCGTTTCAGCGCGGCTGGCATCTGTGCCGCAAGCGATGAGTGAAACGGCGAGCCTCTGGGCGCTCTTCACCAGCAGCTTCCTTGCGGCAACAGTGCTTCCCGGCGGATCGGAGGCGGTGCTCTACGGCGTCATCCGGCTGCATCCCGAAGCGCTCTGGTCGGCACTTTCACTTGCAACGTTGGGCAATACTCTGGGCGGCATGACTTCTTACGTGCTGGGGCGCTTGCTCCCGCAGACCGAGCCTCTGCGCGGGATTGATACGGTGCGCCGCTACGGCAGTCCCGCGCTGCTGCTCGCGTGGGTGCCGCTGCTCGGCGACCCGCTCTGTGTGGCGGCAGGGTGGCTGCGGATCAACGCCGCGATGGCCGCGCTCTTTATGGCGATCGGGAAGTTCGCGCGGTATTGCCTCGTCCTGGCGGCAAGCGTCCCCGCCGGCGCCGCATCATAGGCACCAGACGGAATGCAGCCGGCCGCGCAGTACTTCTCCCCCGACTATGCCACGGCCCGCGAACGGTTTCGTTCGGTTGCGCAAGCAGCCGGCGCTGTGCACCATGAACTGGCGCTGGAAGCAAAGGGGCCGGCAGGGCAAGACCTGACGATCGACATCGCATGGCTGGGCCGCGCAGACGCGCGGCGCGTCCTGCTGCACACGAGCGGCCTGCACGGCGTTGAAGCGTTTGCCGGGTCCGCAATTCAACTGGCCCTGCTCGAAGCGCCGCCCGAATTGCCCGCGGATTGCGGCCTCGTGATCGCGCATGTACTCAATCCCTATGGCATGGCCTGGCTCCGCCGCGCCAACGAGAACAACGTCGATCTCAACCGAAACTTTCTCCACGATGAGCAACCGTGGTCCGGCGCGCCGGCAATCTATGGCCACATCGACCACGTGCTCAATCCCGCGACACCACCCCGCCGCGATCTCTTCTATTTGCAGGCGTTGTGGCAGACCGTCCGCCACGGCTTCCGCCCGCTCAAGCAGGCGGTTGCGCGCGGGCAGTATGAATATCCCCGCGGGCTTTTCTTCGGCGGCCGCAGCCTCGAGCAGGGGCCGCGCCGCTATATCGCGTGGTTAGAGCAGAATCTGGCCCGCGCGCAGTACGTCTTTGCAGTGGACGTTCATACCGGGCTCGGACGATGGGCACACGATACGTTGCTGCTCGAAGCCGGTGCCGGCGCGACGCCCATTGAACGACTCGGCGCCGCACTCGCTCACGAGATCATCGACGTGCATGCGGATCCCGGCGTGGCTTACGAAGTCCGCGGCGGCATGAGTGCAATGCTGCCGCGGGTACTGCGCGGTGCGCGGGTGGACTTCGTGCTTCAGGAACTGGGCACTTATCCGCCGCTCGCCGTGTTTCACGCGTTGCGGGAAGAAAATCGCTGGCACCACTACGGGGACGGCGGACTGGATCACCCGGTCAAGCAGCGTCTGGTCGAACGACTGTGTCCGAGCGCGCCGGAGTGGCGCCGGCGTGCGCTGGCGCTCGGGCTTGGCGTCGCGCGCGCCGCGGCGGCATGGACGTTTACGGGCAGGAATACGTGCAGCGAATGCAGCAAAGGCAGCGCTGAATGAGCGATATTTTGTCACACCACCTTTTTGACACCGCTTGCGCAGCCGTACGTTCATGGAGAAAATGTGAACTACTACCGTCACTTCGCACGCCTATCTCAGGTGGCAGGTGACTTTGTTCACACGCGGCAATCGAGGGCTTGGTTTAAGCTAAGTTGGAAAAATGATGTATCCGTCCACAGAAAGATGATGCACGTGCGCCACTACAGCGCCGACAGAGGAACCGCAGCATGAACGCCGAGCCCTCCAACCCCGTGGAATCGCAAGCGGTGCTGCAGTTCACCGATGGCGTGAGCTGCAAGCGCTGGATCGAAACGCTTCCTCTCGCAAACATCCCGCAGACGCAGCACCTGTTGACGACGCAGTTCGCCGCCCTCCGCGGCGCGCAGTTTCCCGCAATCGAACGCCTGAGGATACTCGAAACGCTGCGGGAATCCGTGTCATTGGTGCAGAGCGAGTCGGCCACCCGTTATGCGGGCAAACCGCTGCCGCTGGAAAAGAATGAGGCTGAAGCCTGGGCGAACGTCACCGAGCTGTGGACGCAAGCCGGCGCAGGCTACGAGCAATGTCTGCAGGCATACCGTGATGGCGATCTCGATATCGCGCCTCACGCCGCACTCATCACCATGCGATGCATTTGCTGCGTAGCCCGCCAGATGGCGGATCACTACCGCATCTACCTCCAGATTCCCGATGCGCTCTGGCGCGCCCTGAATGGGCTCTACGCCTTCGCCGAGCAGCATGGGTTCGCCCGTATCCGCGCTCAAGACATCGCCGCGCAGCAGACAACCGACTGGAGCTGCGCGGAGGCCTACGTCCAGGCCTTGCTCGTCCATCTTGCGAATCCCTATGCGCTGTCGATGCGGCAACTGTCGTTCGTGCAGGCGTGGGCCGAGAAGTGGGCAACGCTGGTGGGACTCGTGGCGCAGCCATTGCCCGCGAGCACGGGCCCGGCCCTGGCCGTCGACCTCGACGCGCCTGCAGGCAGCGTCTTCGCGAGCGAGATCGCAGGGCAGCCGAACGTGCGTTATCTGGACTTCGAACAGCTTTCAAAAACGCTGCGCCAGACCATCACGCTCCTCAAGCAGGGCCAGACGCCGGCTCAGTTGGGACTCGGCGAGACGGCGCGTCAGCCGGGATGCGAGAACCTGTTGATGCTGCTTTATGTGCAGTGGTGCCGCGCGGGCACCGCACGCAGCGAAGACCGCGAGGCGGCCGACGAACGGGTGAGCGTGTGTTTCGGCATTTCCGCTGCACATTATCAGGTGAGCGGACGCCGCGAGTTCCGCCAGCCCGGCGAGATCACGTCGCGCGAGAAGCGCGACCTCGACACCTTCGGCTACGTCGTGAGCACGGAGCGCGCTTCGGCGGACAGGAGTCCGGAAGGCGTCGAGGTGTGGCACATCCTCAACCACAGTCCGGGCGGTTTCATGTGCATACTGCGCGACCCATCGAGCCGATCCCGCATCGCGCACAATCAGCTCATGGCCGTGCAGCGGCGGGGGACGCGCAGTTTCCAGATCGGCATGATCCAGTGGCTGCGCATGGAGCGCGACAAGCAAATCAGCCTGGGCGTCCGGATCTTTCCCGGCGAGCCGCAGGCCGTCGCCGTGCGGCCATCCAATTTCACACCCGAATCGAACGTGTACGAGCGCGCCTTACTGCTCCCGGAAGTCCCCGCCTCCGGTACGCCCGCCACGCTCATTCTGCCGCCGGGGTGGTTCCAGAGCGGCCGCTTTGTGGAAACGCAGTCCGACCGCAAACAGGCTGCGAAGCTGCTCAACCTGCTCGAAATGGGCAGCGACTTTGACCGCTGCACCATCACGCTGATCTAGCGGTCCGACCACCCCGGCGCGCTGCGCCACCCTCCTGATGTAGGAGGGGAAGAGCATCTGTGCCGCGACTGCGCGCACGAACCCAAGGCGATGTTTCTCCACTCCGGTGTCGGTTATCATGCGTGCTTTCACGGGTCGCAGCGATGGCCGCCAAACTTCAGCCCACGGAGATCAAGCTTCACCAGAAATCCCGCGTACTGGAAGTGTCGTTTACGGACGGCCGCAGCTTCCGCTTGCCGTGCGAATTTCTACGCGTCTATTCGCCCTCGGCCGAAGTGCGCGGTCACGGCCCCGGACAGGAAGTGCTCCAGGTCGGGAAAAAGGAGGTGACGATCGAGAAGATCGAGCCCGTGGGCAGTTATGCGATCCAGCTTACCTTCTCCGACGGGCACGACACCGGTATCTATTCGTGGGACCTCCTCTACGATTACGGTCTGCGCCAGGAGGAGATGTGGCAACACTATTTGAAGCGCATGGCGGACGCCGGAGCTAGCCGCGAGCCGCAGCCCAAGCCGTGAAGGGCACATGACAGACGATCGCCGCACGACCGATTTCGGATACCAATCCGTCGCCGAGGACGAAAAGGCGCAACGGGTGGCGGGCGTATTCGACTCCGTCGCCTCGCGCTACGACCTCATGAACGATCTGATGTCGCTCGGCCTGCACCGGCTGTGGAAACGGTTCACCGTCGAACAGAGCGCAGTGCGTTCGGGTGATCGCGTACTCGATGTCGCGGGCGGCACCGGCGATCTGGCGCGGCTTTTTGCGCGGCGCGTCGGTTCCCGAGGCGAAGTGGTGATGACCGACGTCAATGCCTCGATGCTGAAAATCGGGCGCGATCGGCTGCTGGATGCAGGCGTGATCTCTCCCGTGGTGCAATGCGATGCCGAGAAGCTGCCGTTTCCCGCGAACCGCTTCGATTGCGTGAGCGTGGCCTTCGGGCTGCGCAATATGACGCACAAGGACATCGCGCTCGCGGAAATGCGGCGCGTGCTGAAACCCGGCGGCAGGCTCCTTGTGCTCGAGTTTTCGCGAGTATGGAAGCCGCTGGCGCCGCTCTACGACGCGTACTCGTTTCAGGTGCTGCCCCGGCTCGGCGAACGGGTGGCCGGTGATGGCGCGAGCTACCGCTATCTTGCCGAATCCATACGGCTACACCCCGACCAGCAGACGCTCAAGCAGATGATGGAACATGCCGGCCTGGAACGCGTCGAATACTTCAATCTCAACGCGGGTATCGTCGCGCTGCACCGCGCGTACAAGTTCTAGCGGAATACGTCGGCGGCCGGCGTTGTTGTAAAAGGGATGGCGCGCGGGCTGTACCGGCTTCGACTGCTCGCTCATTCCCGACGGAGGGACCATGATCCGCTTATTGGTACTTGCACTCGTACTGGCGGGCTGCGCCTCCCCGCCGTCCCGGGTCCCGCCGCCGGGCATGCCGGCCTCGGTGCCGGCGCCCGATATCCGGGTTGGGGACGCCTGGACCTATCGCGTGCGCGATGGCTACACCGGCATACAGCGGGAAGAGCAGCGCCACGAAGTCATCGCGATCAACGGGGATCGTGTCCGGGTGTCCAGTCCTATGGAACGCGGCGACGGCGTGCAGATTTACGACCGGGAATGGAACTGGCTGCGACGGCCGGCCACCAACCTGCAAACGTTCGAGTACCGTCCCGCGTATCAGGCTTATGCGTTCCCCCTCGAGCCCGGCAAAGAGTGGCGCGAACGGCTCACCGCGACCGATCCTGCCGATGGGCGCCAATTCCCGGTCTGGATCGACGGCGCCGTGCACGGTTGGGAGCGGGTGCGCGTGCCGGCCGGCGAGTTCGACGCGATCAAGGTGGAGCGCAGGGTTTACTTCGAGTACTGGGAGTACGCCGTACGCGGACGCAGCCAGATTCATGAAGTCGAATGGTACGCGCCGGCTGCGAATCAGGCCGTCAGACGCGAAATGAGGTCCCGGTATTGGAGACTGATCGCCGAAAACGAATACGGTGTTCCGGGCTTCGTCCAGGTCAAAGGCGGCCGCGGCGCGAGGGGTAGCGGACAACGTGGATTTGCCCGAGCGCGAGGCGGCGGCAGGGACGACGGCGGCCCGCGCTACGTGGACGACGATTGGCTGATCTACGAACTTGCGAGCTACTCGGTACGATGATCATTGCCAGCGCATCGCGAAGCGTATAATGCTGCGCAAGGCAGGAATGCACTTCACCATCACAGGAGGCGTTTGTGACCAGGTTTTTGACTCTAGTCGTCGCGCTCGTCACGCTCAGCGTATTTGCTTTCGATGTGGATGCACGGCGCTTGGGCGGCGGACGTACCATAGGCAAGCAGCGCGAAGCGATCAGCCAGCAGCAGGCCGCCCCCAAGGCGCCCGCACAGCAGCAACAGCAGGCTGCGGCATCGGGCACCACCACTCCGGCGCAGCAGCCGTCGGGGGCCAGCAGGTGGTTGGGACCGCTGGCGGGCCTCGCACTCGGGGCGGGACTTGCCGCGCTCTTCCTTAACAACGGCATTGCCGGATTGCTTGCGGGATTGCTGCTGATCGGCCTGCTGGTCGCCGCCGCGATGTACGCCGTCCGCTTCATGCGCGGAAAGACGGCCGCCGCACCGATGCAGTATGCCGGGGCAGGCGCAGGAGGCCGCAGTGAGGTGCCCCGTATCGAGCCGGCGTTTGGCGGCGCCGCACCCCATTCCGTTGCGGCAATGAGCCGCTGGCCCGCAGGCTTTGATCCGGCGGAATTCGTCCGCCATGCCAAGCTCAATTTCGTGCGCCTCCAGTCGACGCACGACCAGAAGGATCTGGCGACGCTACGCGAGTTCGTGACCCCGGAGCTCTACCGCGAAATCGAGGACGACATGCGCGATGCGGACGCCGGGCAGAAGACCGAAGTCGTCACGCTGAACGCGGACGTGCTGGACGTGGTGACGGAAGGCGACCTGTACGTCGTGAGCGTGCGCTTTTCCGGCCTCATACGCGAGGCGGAAGGCGACACCCCCCAGTCGTTCAGCGAGATCTGGCACCTCGAGAAGCCGGTGACCGGCCGCAGTGGATGGCTGGTAGCGGGCATACAACAGGACTGAATCAGACCGCGTACTCGTCGAACCCGTTTATTGAAATAGGTTCTGGACTCCCGGGCGCGCCCCGGGAGTTTTTATTTCGGCGTAATGGAAACGCTCATCGCTCCCGTCATCAATCGCGTCCTGCGCCGCAATCGCTGGTCGCTCGACAAGCTGAAAGCGTTTGCCGGCCGCACTGCCCGGTTCGAGCTTCCGTTCCTCCGCTTCCAGTTCACCGTGCAGGACACCGGCGAAGTGGCCGCCGCGGTGCGCGAGGCGGCGCCGCAAGTGGTGATCGTTCTCACACCGGGCATCCTGCTGCGGGTGCTGGCCCGCGACGAATCGGTATGGAGCGAAATTTCGGTGAGCGGCGATACCGACTTTGCCACGGTTCTGAATCACATTTCGCGCAATCTGCGTTGGGACATCGAGGAAGATCTCTCTCGCGTCTTCGGCGACATCGCCGCACACCGCATGGTGCAGACGGGGAGGACTCTGGATCAGTGGCGCGCGCAGAGCTTCGACAGCGTCACGCGCAGCTTCGCCGAATACTGGACCGAGGAACAGCCGCTCATTGCGCGCGCCCGCGATGTCGGTCAATTCAATCGTGACGTCGATCGATTGCGCGATGACGCCGCCCGCCTGGAAAAGCGCCTCGAGCATCTGATTACGCGTTCCTGATCGGTTTGCATTTGTCATGGCCGGCGCGCCCTTGCGCTTGGCGCGTGCTGCATACCCGCGGTTACAATCGCCCGATGCGGCTCCTTCGTTTGTTCAGGATCTTGAGCGTAAGCGCGCGCTTCGGGCTCGACGAATTCATTCTCGGTCATGAGCGGGTACGGGGGCTGCGTCCCGCACTCAACGCACTGCTATTCTGGCGACGGATCGAAATGCCGCGCGCGGTCCGCCTGCGCCGTGCGCTTGAAACGCTGGGCCCGATCTTCGTCAAATTCGGTCAGATGTTGTCCACCCGCCGCGACCTGGTGCCACCGGACATCGCCGATGAACTCGCGAAGCTGCAGGACCAAGTGCCGCCCTTTGCATGGGACAGGGTCGCCGCGACGCTGCAACGCGTCTACGGTAAGCCGGTCGACACGATATTCGTAACATTCGAGCGCGAACCGGTCGCGAGCGCCTCGGTTGCGCAAGTACACCTCGCGTCGCTCCCCGGCGGAACCGAGGTCGCGGTGAAAGTCCTGCGTCCCGGGATCGAGCGCGTCATCGCCAATGATGTTGCTCTCCTGGACGTCGGCGCGACGCTCGTCGAACTCCTATGGGCGGACGGCAGGCGGCTGAGGCCGCACGAAGTCGTTGCAGAATTCGCGCGCCATCTCGAGGACGAACTCGATCTCATGCGCGAGGCCTCCAACGCAAGCCAGTTGCGGCGCAACTTCGAAGGCTCGCCCCTGCTGCTCGTGCCGGAGATCTACTGGGATTACTGCTCGAACGAAGTGATGGTCATGCAGCGCATGCACGGCACGCCCGTGTCGCAGGTTGCCGCCCTGCGCGCGCAGGGCGTCGACATCCCGCGGCTTGCGCGTGCCGGCGTCGAGATATTCTTCACGCAAGTGTTTCGCGACGGTTTTTTTCACGCCGATATGCACCCCGGGAACATCTTCGTGACCCCGGGCGGTCAGTACATCGCGCTCGACTTCGGCATCATGGGTACGCTGACGGAAACGGACAAGAATTATCTGGCGCAGAATTTTCTCGCTTTTTTTCGCCGCGACTACCGGCGCGTTGCCGAAGCGCACATCGAGTCGGGCTGGGCGCCGCGCGAGACGCGCATCGACGAGTTCGAGGCGGCGATCCGCGCCGTATGCGAGCCGATCTTCGACAAACCGCTCAAGGAAATTTCGTTCGGCAAGCTGCTGCTGCGGCTGTTTCAGACCTCGCGCCGCTTCAACATGGAGGTTCAGCCGCAGCTCGTCATGCTGCAGAAGACGCTGCTCAACATCGAAGGGCTCGGGCGCGACCTCGATCCCGATCTCGACCTCTGGGCGACCGCCCGGCCGTTTCTGGAACGCTGGATGTCCGAGCGGCTCGGCTGGCGCGGCGCACTGCGGCATCTGCGGCAAGAAGCCCCTTACTGGAGCGCCATGCTGCCGCAGCTTCCGCGCCTGCTCCATCAGGCACTCGCACAGCAGGCGAGCGGCCAGGCGGCCGACCATGCTGCCGCGCTCGTGCGCGAGCGGCAACGCCAGAACCGTCTGCTCGCCCTCATCGCGGCGTTGCTGGGCGTGATCGCAGCCCTCCTCGTCTTTCTCCGGGATTGAGTCGGTCAGCCGACGGAGCCGCACGTATAATGTGCGGCGTTCGTGAGCGCTCGTCGTGAGGAACCATCATGCTGCTGTGGTTTGTCATCGCCTATCTCGTGGTGTCGATCGCAATCGGGCTCATCGCCGCCACGCAAGTGCACAGCGCCCGGGACTACATCACCGCCGGACGTCACCTTCCGCTCTATGTGGTGTTCGCGACGGTGTTCGCCACGTGGTTCGGTGCGGAGACCGTGCTCGGCATTTCGGCCACGTTTCTGCGCGAGGGCATGGGCGGGCTCGTGTCCGATCCGTTCGGCGCATCGCTGTGCCTGGTGCTGGTGGGACTCTTCTTCGCGCGTCCCCTGTATCGGATGAACCTGCTCACCATCGGGGACTTCTATCGCCAGCGCTACAACCGTCCGGTGGAGATGGTCGTCAGCATCTGCATCGCGCTCTCCTATCTTGGCTGGGTCTCGGCCCAGGTGACGGCATTGGGGCTCGTGTTCAACGTGCTCTCGGATGGCGCGATCAGCCGCGAAGCGGGCATGGTGATCGGGGCGAGCGTAGTGCTCGTCTACACGCTGTTCGGCGGCATGTGGTCGGTCGCCGTCACCACCTTCGTGCAGATGATCATTATCGTGCTGGGCCTGATATATATCGCCTGGCTGATTTCCGACATGACGGGCGGCGCCGCGGTGGTCGTCCGGCACGCCGCAGCGCACGGCAAATTCGAGTTCCTGCCGCGCCTTTCGCTGCCTGAAATCATTGCCTTCGCGGCGGCGCTGATCACCATGGGCTTCGGCTCGATTCCGCAACAGGACGTGTTTCAGCGCGTCAATGCATCGAGAACGGAGTCGACCGCAGCGTGGGGCTCGATACTGGGCGGCTGCGCCTACTTTCTATTCGCCTTCGTCCCGCTTTTTCTGGCTTATGCCGCAACACTCATCGATCCTCAGATGGTAACCGGCTTGATCGAGAAGGATTCGCAGCTCATCCTGCCCAACCTGATACTGGGCCATCTGCCGGTCATCGCGCAGGTTATTTTTTTCGGTGCGCTGCTCTCCGTCATCATGAGTACAGCCAGCGGCACACTGCTCGCGCCGTCCGTCACCATCTCGGAAAACGTCTTGAAAGGCCTCTTCCGTGAGATGAGCGACGCGCATTTTCTGCGGATGAACCGCGCCGTGGTGGTCTGTTTCACTGTGCTCGTCACGGCATACGCCCTGTTCACCGACGATACGATACACAAAATGGTGGAGAACGCTTACAAAGTGACCCTGGTTTCCGCTTTCGTTCCGCTGGTGTGCGGCTTGTATTGGAAGCGGGCAACCACCCAGGGTGCCGCCCTTGCGATCGTCGGCGGGCTCGGCAGCTGGCTCGCGCTCGAGGCCCTGGGCAGCGAGGAGCTGTGGCCGCCGCAGTTTGTCGGTTTTCTGGTAGCGATTGCCGGGATGATCGCGGGTTCGCTTGCGCCGCAGCGTTATGGGATGGCGAGCGCGCAATCGGCATAGCCGAGTCGATTCGGCTTCCGCACGCGCCCGGAACGACCTGCGCAATGTCACCATACTCGTGGTTCAAGGCCGCTGTACTCACGCTGCTCGCCTGCAACGCCGCCGTCTTCGCGGAATACGGCACGGCCAACGAGGCGCTCGATTCCGTGGCCTGGTTCGTGCTGCTCCTGCTGTTCGAAGTCGAAACCGGCTTCGGCGCGAGGGTCCAGCATTCGCGCGCCGGCATCGCAATACGCGCGATCCGCCTGGTCGCTGCTTTCGCCATCGCCATCGCGGCCATCGGTTATGTTCGCGATGGTGAATGGTTGGAGGCGATCAACGCCTGGCTCTGGATAGGCGTCGTGGCACTGCTCGAATTGGAGGTGCGTCAGCCACCCGCGGTGGCCGCACATCGGACCGCATTCGCGTACACCGCTGCCGCGCTCTATGGCGGACTGGCCGTGGCGATGCTGGCATGGGCGGTGAAGGGCGAGTGGTTCGACGCCTATGACGCGCTGCTCTGGCTCGTGGCGTTTGCAACCATCGAACTCAATGTGCTGCGCGCGGCGGCACGCTCAGGCGAACGCGCAGCCGAAGTCGGCAATAAAGCGTGACAGTTCCGATTCCGGAAGGTAATTGATGCCGGCCGCCGCTTTTCTGCCGCCACCGGTTTCGTACTTGGAGCACAGCTCGTCCGCACCGACCGGTTTTTCCAATGCGGCACGCACGCTCACCACGTAGCCCTCGCCCTTCCGTACGAGAACGGCATGGGCGCGCCCCGGATGCGCCTGCGCGAGCTGATTGCTGAATAGCCCGCTGATCCTGCGACTCCACGCGCGGTCGGGCAGGATGTAGACCGCAGTGGCATCGTCCTGCCGTTCCGCAGGCACGCTTGTCGCGTGGGCGAGATCGTCCTGCCACGCGTTTTTCAACACGTCGAAGATGGGCTCGCCTTCGATGAAATCGCGCGGATCGGGATAATGGCTCAGCGTCTCGAACAGATCAGCCGGGTGGTAATGCAGGTCTTCGACGCTGTCGCCATAGGCGTTGTAATTGAGGCACTCGCCCAGTTCACGCAGCAATTGCACGTCCCGTGCGTCGAGCTGCAGCAGTTCTGCGGTGCGCAATGCCGACTTCGTGAGATTGTCGCCGAAGGCGGCAACCACTGCCCAAATGCGCTGTCGGCCCGACAGATAACGGTCCACGAGCAAGCTCGTGCAGACGTCGGCGGCGGTATCGATGAAGGTTCTGAGATTCGGATGCTGAGGAATGTCGCCCGGGTAATGATGATCGAAATAGCGGCACCGCGCGCCGGACTCGAGCGCGCGCAACACCGCATCCGCATTGACCTTGAAGGAAATATCGAGGACCGTCAGCTCGTCGCCCAGCCGCGGCGCGACCCGCTCCACGAGTGCGATCTCGCGCTTCGCCCCGCTGACGAGCACGCTTGAACGCGGTTCTTCGAGCCGAAGCTGCTGCAGCGCGCAGATTCCGTCCGCGTCGCCGTTGAAGATGTCATAGAATTGCATGAAGGGATTCGGTCAGTTCCGCATCCGCGGCTGCAGGCCGCGTCATCTCGAGAACGGCGACACCGCGTACAGATCTATTCAATGAGTCACACGGACGCTTCCGCCGCATACCGCCACAGCCCGCAAGATCACACGCGCCGTGCGACGCTCGCATGGATCCTTGCACTAGCTTACACATTGCTCATCGCCTATGCCAGCCTGCAGCCCTTTCTGGGCTGGCGCCTGCCGCCCACCGAGATTTATTACTTCGTGACGGCATCGTGGCCACCGTACGTGACGCTGAACGATCTTCTGATCAACACTGGAGCTTACGTGCCGCTCGGTTTTCTGCTCGCGCTGGCATTGCGTCCGCGGCGTACAGCCGCACGCGCGGTATTCGCCGCCGCCGGGCTCGGCGCACTGCTCAGCGTGACGATGGAAGCCGTTCAGATGTTTCTACCGCAGCGGATCGCCTCAAACGTGGACCTGCTCACCAACAGCACCGGCGCTCTGTTGGGCGCGGTGGCAGCTGTGCTGCTTTCACCCTCGGGATTTCCCGGCCGGCGGCTCGCCGCATGGCGCCAGACGCTATTCAACCCCGGCACGCTGGCAGACGCGGGACTCGTCCTCGCCGGCTTATGGCTCTTTACCCACTTGCATCCCACGGCACAACTCTTCGGCACCGGGAATCTGCGCTATACCTTCGATCTTCCCGTCTATTTCATCCATACGCCCGGACGACTCATCTCCGCGGAAGCGGTCGTCGTTTTTTTCAATCTGATCGGACTCGCCCTGATCATGGTCGGCCTCATTCGAACGGCCATTGAGCCGCTGCGCGTGATCGCGGCGCTGATCGGGGCCGGCTTGCTCATCAAAGTCGCCGCGGCCGTTTCATTGTTCGGCGCACCGGGACCGCTGGTCTGGCTCACACCGGGCGTTGCGCTGGGCCTGACAGCGGGCAGCCTGCTTCTGTATCCGCTCATTCGCGTCCCGCGCACGGCGCGCACGGTCATTGCGCTCGTCTGCTTCTGCGCCGCGGTCGCCGTCATCAACTTCGCACCCGACAACCCTTATCAGACCGCGCCGGCGAAACTGGTTCCGGGGAACACGACACACCTATTGCGATTTTCCAACATCGTTCGGGCGCTGTCGGAGTTGTGGCCGTTCCTCGCCATCGCTTTTCTGGTGGCGGCGGCCAAGGTCGACTGGGGTATGGGCCCGGCCCCTGACCCGCCGCAGGATGCGGGCCCACGCACGGGCCGCTTATAATTCGCAGGCGATATCGCAGATCGCGTCGCCTCAAATTGCAGCGGGCGTCCGGGGACGCCGATCAATTGGACGATAATGCGGCTATTAGCGCGGATACAGTGGCGCGGCGATTCGTGTCCCGTCCAATGGTTTTGAGGAACTGATTTGAGTCATTACAAGCGGCACGTCTTTTTCTGCTGCAACGAGCGTGAAGCCGGTGCGCGATGCTGCAGTGACTTCGGTTCTCAGGCGATGCGCGAGTATGCCAAGGACCGGATCAGGCAATTGAAGATGAACGGACAGGGCAAAATTCGCATCAACCAGTCCGGCTGTCTCGACCGCTGCGAACGCGGGCCGGTGATCGTAGTCTACCCGGAAGCCGTGTGGTACACGTATGTAGACCGGGACGACATCGATGAGATCATTCACGAGCATCTGCAGCACGGCCGCATTGTCGAGCGCCTGCGCATATAGCCCGGTGCAGCGCAAGCGGCCGGTCCAGCGCATACGCTTCGCTGCTTAGTAGCAACGTGGCATCCACAGAAGTGCGGCCTATGCACGCTTCAACGTTGGAGCGCGCACGGATCGCAGGGCCGGCGGGCGCGATCGAGACCGACATCAACGATCCCGGCGACCAGCGGCGCGGCATCGCGCTCGTCGCCCACCCTCACCCATTGCAGGGCGGCACCAAGGACAACAAAGTGGTCACAACGCTCGCCAAGACCTTTTTCTCGCTCGATCACGTTGTGATGCGTCCAAACTTTCGCGGTGCAGGCGCGAGCGAAGGCATGCACGACGAGGGCCGCGGAGAAACGGAGGACCTGCTCGTCGTCGCGCAGTATGCGAAGCAGCGCTATGGCGAACTGCCGCTGGTGCTCGCCGGATTCTCATTCGGAAGTTTTGTACAGTCGCAGGTCGCACGCCGCGTGGCGGCCGCGCGCCTCATCCTGGTCGCGCCGGCCGTCAACCGTTTCGCCACGGAAACCGTGCCGGCGA
>DATFGD010000411.1:0-8409 GCA_035249725.1 Burkholderiales bacterium | reverse complement strand
ACAATGTGCTGATCGCCGAGGGGCGGCGCGTGCTGGCTGCGATCCTGATCGACTGAGGTGCGCCGCACTCGGGCCGCTCATGCGCGGTGTGCCGACGCCGTCTGCTCCACCGCGGCGCCGGCTTGGTCTGTACTGCCGGGTGCGGGACGTAGCAGCCGGCGGCCGCTTACAATAAACCTCGTGCAGTCCTCCGCAGCGAGCGGAGTGGAAAAATAGTAGCCTTGAATCTGGTCGCAGCCATTCACGTCCAGAAAAGCAAGCTGCTCTTCGGTCTCCACCCCTTCCGCGACCACTGAAAGCCCCAGGCTGTGTGCCATCGTAATGATCGCGCGGGTGATCGCGGCATCGTCGGCATCGGTGGTGATGTCGCGCACGAACGAACCGTCGATCTTCAACGCGTCGAGCGGAAATCCTTTGAGCCGGCTCAGGCTCGAGTATCCCGTGCCGAAGTCGTCGATCGCGACCCGCACGCCGAGCGAGTTGAGATAGGCCAGCGTGCTCGCCGCCTCTTCGTCATTGCTCGCCAGCGATCCTTCCGTGATTTCCAGCTCGAGCAGCTCGTGGCGTATGCCTTGCTCCTCGAGTATGCGCGAAATGGTGGTCCCGAGATCCTTCACCTGAAACTGTCGTGCGGATAGATTGACGGCAACCGGTACCGGATTGATCCCCGCTTCCTGCCAAGCCTTGATCTGCGCGCACGCGGTTCGGATCACCCATTCTCCTGTCGCCACAATAAGGCCGGTCTCTTCAAGCATGGGCATGAATTCCACCGGCGATACCAGCCCGAGGTCGGGGTGCCGCCAGCGCAGCAGCGCCTCCACCCCGATCACTTCCCCTGTCGCCAGACTCGCTTTGGGCTGGTAGTACAGCAGAAACTCCCGCCGCTCCAGTGCGCGGCGCAGGCTGCTTTCAAGGCTCAGTTTCTCGAGCGCGCGTGCGTTCATCTCCGGGGTGTAGAAGCGGAAGCTGTTGCGGCCCAGTTCCTTCGCCCGGTACATCGCGGTGTCGGCATTCTGTATGAGCGTGTCCTGGTCCAGCGTGTCGGCAGGGAATAGCGTGATGCCGATGCTCGCGCTGACGAACACCTCTTTCCCATACAGGTTGAACGGCTTGCCGAGCGTCGCCATGATTTTTTGTGCCACGAGGCTGGCGTCGTCCGGGCCGCTGAGATTCGATAGCACGATCGAGAACTCGTCACCGCTCAGGCGACCCACTGTGTCGCCGGAACGCACGCAGCCGGCCAGCCGCTCGGACACCTGTCTCAGCAGCAGATCCCCCGCGCCGTGACCGAGCGTATCGTTGACGTTCTTGAAGCGGTCGAGATCCAGAAACATGACGGCCGTGACCCACTCGTTGCGTCGCGCCTGCGACAGCGCCTGCTTCAGGCGGTCATAAAAGAGCACCCGGTTCGGCAGACTCGTGAGGTTATCGTAGTGCGCGAGGTACAACAGCCGTTCCTCGGACTCGCGCATGTCCGTGATGTCTTCGGCAATCCCGGCAATACGGTATATTCTTCCGTGCTCGTCGTAAATCGGGAATGCCCGGTCCCGGACCCAGCGGATCGATCCATCCGGCCGCACCACGCGAAAGACTTCATCGTAGCGCCCATCGCCCGCGGCGACCCGGGCATTCCTGACCCTTTCGCGGTCTTCCGCGTGCACGCTGTCGAGCCAGCTTCGCGCATTCGCCCGCAGGCCTCCGATGGACTGTCCCGTCACCCGTTCATAGGCCGGGCTGACGTACACCATGTCCTTTTGCTGCGCATCGCATATCCAGAAGATCTGGGGAATGTTGTTCGCGAGCTGGTGAAACTGTTCCTCGCTTTCGCGCAGGGCCTGCTCGACACGTTTGCGATCCGTGATGTCCTGAATGATGGAAATGACGTGAGCCGGCTTACCGTCCGCGCCGCGAACCGCCGTAAGCGATATGTTCGCCCAGATCGTCTGGCCATCTTTGCGTATGTAACGCTTTTCACGCGAATAAGCGGTGACCTCGCCGCGCACGAGCTTGTCGTTGTAATCGATGGAGGCGCCGCGCTCGTCCGGCGGCGTCACGTCGATGGACGTCAAGTTCAGCAACTCGTCCTTGGTGTAGCCGAGTATGTCGCAGAGCTTCTGGTTCACCCTCAGCCATCGCGGATTGCGGGGATCGACGCCGCGCAGCGCCATGCCGACCGACGCCTGCTCGAACGTCGCGCGAAACCGTTCTTCGCTCTCACGCAGCGCCTCCTCGGCGCGCATGCGCTCGGAGACGTCATTGATGAGGAGGATTCTCGAATGCCGCCCATGGAAGGACAGCGGCCGCGCCGTTACTTCGGCGAATATGACCTCACCGGACTTCGTCGCGTGCCTGCGCTGGAAGAGCGCCGGGCGGGTGACGTCTCGCGTGCGCAACGACTTCTCCACTTCCGCTCGATCGGCCTCGACCTGCAGATCGAGTATGGTCATTGCAAGAAACTCGTCACGCGTATAGCCGTATTTCTCGAGCGCCGTCTGGTTGACCGCGAGTATCCTGAGCGTTGCATCGTCGAGCACCAGCAGCGGCAGCGGCGCGAGTTCGAACAGATTGCGATAGCGGTCTTCGCTCTCGCGCAGCGCCTCCTCCATGCGCTTGCGGTCCGTGATGTCGCGATTGACGCCGACCAGTCCGAACACGTTTCCGGTCTTGTCGCGCAGCGGGACCTTTGAGGTCACGTGCCAGCGCACGTCCTGACTGCCGTCCTTCGACCCGCTGAAAAACGTCTGGCCTTCGCGATTGAGCAGCGGCTCGCCGTTTTCCATCACCGCCCGATCCTCGGCTTCGAGGCGCTCTGCCATGTCGCGCGGGAACATGTCGAACACCGTCTTGCCGACGATAGCGTCATGATCGGTGATGCCGCGTATCTTGAGATTGGTCGCGTTCTGCAGCAGGAACCGGCCTTCGCGATCCTTCACGTAGATGCGCTCCGGCATCGCGTCCACGACGGCGCGCAGCAACGTGCGCTCGCTCGCCACCCGCTCTTCGGCGCGCTTGCGATCCGAGATGTCTTCGGCAACGGTGATGAAATGATGCGGCTTGCCGGACTCGTCATGCACCAGCGTCGTGGAGTGGCCGACCCACAAGAGCGTTCCGTCTTTGCGTCGCACCTGCCGCTCGCGGGTCGAGTGCGGCCATTCGCCGGAAAGCATTCTCGCGCGGTTCGCGAGGACGTCATCCATGTCCTGCGGAAGGTTCACGTCCGAAATCGACATCCTGACGAGTTCGTCGCGGGTGTAACCGAGCATCGCGCAATACTTGTCGTTCACCTCCATGTAGCTCGACTCGAGCGAGGTGACGAATATGCCGACGCCGGCCTGGCTGAAGGTGGCGCTCAGCAGCTGCTCGCTCGCGCGCAGCGCCTCTTCCGCCCGCTTGCGTTCCGTGATGTCTTCGACCACGCTGATCACGTACCGTGGATCGCCGGCGGCGTCACATGCGGCGGACATGGTGCGACGGGTCCATATCGTCGAGCCGTCCCGGCGCACGAAGCGCTTTTCGCCCGCGACCGGCGTCAGCGTGCCGCCGCTGAGCTCGGCGCGAAACTGCGCCCCCTGACCGTAGTCTCCGGGGTGCGTGATGTCGCGGATCGATTTGCCGATGAGATCGGCCCTTGCGTAACCCAGCATGTCGCAGAATTTTTGGTTGACGTCCACGAGAACGCCATCCAGGTCGACGCGGGTGATGCCGACAGCGGCCTGGTTGAAAATGTCCCGAAACCGGCGTTCGCTGTCCCGTAGCGCGGTCTCCGCCTCGTCGCGAGCCACCGCAGTGCGCAGGCTGACGATGCCAAAAGCGATGTCGTCCGTCAGTTCACTCAGCAGCGCTAATTCGTCGGCATCGAACGCATCCGGCTCGGTTGCGTACATCGCCAGCGCACCCAGTATGGTGTTCTGGCTCTTCAGCGGCAGCGCGATGGAAGACTGAAAGCCGTGCTGGACTGCGCGCCCGCGACGCCGCACGTGAACCGGATCGCTCAGGATATGGCGTGCGATATACGGTGCGCCGGTCCGGATGGCGTCGCTCATGAACCCCTGGTAGCGGCCGTCCGGACTCCAGCCTACGGGATGTGTCATGGGCGCATCGTCTCCGAAACCCGTGTGCGCGACCGGATAAACCGGGCGCTTGGGATCGCCGGTCACGAGCCCCACCCAAGCCATCTTGTAACCGCCGGACTCCACGACTATGCGGCACATGTCCGCCAGCATCGCGGCCTCATCCCTGGCGTGTACCAGCACATGGCCGCACTCGGCCATGACCCGTCTCGCCCGCGTGAGGCGCGCAAGTCGTTGCTCGGTGCGCTTACGCTCCGTGATGTCTTCGATGACCTGAATCAGGTAGCGCTCGCCGGTCGCTGCCCGGTGAGCGAGCGTTACGGTCCGGTTCACCCAGATCACTGAACCGTCTTTGCAGACGTAGCGCTTCTCGCTGTTGAAGTGCTGCCGTGCGCCGGAGAGGAGCGACAGCCGCAGCGCGTCCTGGCGGTCGCGGTCCTCCATGTGGGTCAAATCGCGCGTAGAGCGTTGCGCCAGTTCGTCTGCCGTATATCCGAGGAGTTCGCACAGCTTGCCGTTTACTTCGATGATGCGCCCGTCCTCAGTGGTATGGACGATTCCGACCGCGGCCTGATTGAAAGTCGCCTCGAACCGACTCTCCGCCTCCTTACGGCGTGAGATGTCGTCTATGAGTGAAAGGAAATACTTCGGTTGCCCGCGCGGCGTGCGGACGAGCTGGACTGCAACGTTGCACCAGCGGATCGTCCCGTTCTTGCAGCGATACCGTTTCTCCCGGCTGAATTCCGCGAGCTTGCGGGCGATCAGCGCGCGCTGCAGCGCCTCGCCCTCCGGCACGTCCTCGGGCATGGTGACATCTTGCACCTTGCGGGCAAGCAGCTCTTTCTCGGAATAACCGAGCAGCGCGCAGAAGGCGGGATTCACGTAAAGGTACCGGCCATCCGGCGCAAAATGGGCGATGCCGACCGGTACGTTCCTGAAAGCCTCGCGTGTCGCGGCGGAAGTTCGCGGGCCGGCGTGCGGGGTGCCTACGCCGCGTGAAACAACGCTCGGGCGCTTGTGGCGCTTTCGTGGTCGACGGTCTGCTTTCGAGGCACGTCTCGCCTTCGTTGTTTTATCCATACCGGAACCGTCCCCCCTTTGTAGTTCACGGCGCGAGCGGCTTCCTCCAACGCGATCGGCCGCTGCCCGCGGCGCCGTTAAAGTACACCGCCATTATGACACTGGTTGCCCGCGCCGCGGCGCGCATTAAGGCACATTTTCCGGAGCGTATGCCGCTGCAGAACGCGCCCATCCCGTGCAGCAGACACTTCGGACAGCTCACGAGCGCCGTGGTCGCGTGTCTCTATACCCCCGGTGCGGCTTGCGCCATCTTATAATGCGCGAACTAAAGTGACCATCCAGACCGCGACCGCACCAAGGGAGAGCATGCGAGCGTATCCGAAGTATTCAGATTCATGGACGCGCCGGACGAACTCTCCCGGCAGATGCTGTCTCATTTGATACGGATGGATTATGACTGCCACATGGCGCTGGTTGCAGTGACTCCGTGCAGGGACCACCAATGCGGTGTGACGCGCTATATCGTTGCAACCGACAATACCAGCTGCGAGTTCGCGACCGTGATCGCCTCGTCGGTATGGGAGCTTCACTCCAAGGAAGAAACGTGATGCCGGACACGGGTCGCAGTCTCGAGGATAGGGCAAACCCGGCGCCGCCAGACCACGTCCTCCAGCAGGTCGACTCGGTGGTCGCGCAGGTGAGCAGCATCATACTGGGGAAAGAGCATCAGATCCGGCTCGCGCTGTCCTGCCTGCTGGCACGGGGCCACCTGCTGATTGAAGATATCCCCGGCGTGGGGAAGACGATGCTCGCGCATGCGCTCGCCGCTTCGCTCGGGCTCGGTTTTCAGCGCATTCAGTTTACGAGCGATCTGCTGCCTGCCGATGTGCTCGGCGTATCGATATACAACCGCGAGGCGCGTGGCTTCCAGTTTCATCCCGGCCCGATTTTCACTCAGGTCGTATTGGCGGACGAGGTGAACCGCGCTACGCCCAAGGCGCAGAGCGCGTTGCTCGAAGCGATGGAAGAGCACCAAGTCACGATCGAAGGCGAAACGCGCCGCCTGCCGCAGCCGTTTTTTGTGATCGCCACGCAAAATCCGTCGCACCAGGTGGGCACGTTCCCGCTCCCGGAATCGCAGCTGGACCGGTTTCTCATGCGCATCGAGCTGGGATATCCGGACGCCGGCGCCGAACGTGAGCTGCTGCAGGGGCAGGACCGCCGGGATCTGCTCGAGACGCTCGTGCCCTGTATGGAAATCAAGGCGATCATCGAACTCCAGAAACGGGTCCGTGCAGCGCACACTTCCGGTGCGCTGCTCGATTACGTTCAGGACCTCGTCGCTTACACCCGCCGCTCGAGCGACTACCTGAGCGGATTGTCACCGCGTGCCGCACTTGCCCTGGTCCACGCCGCCCGCGCATGGGCGCTGATGGCCGGACGCGCGCATGTCGTGCCCGAAGATGTCCAGGCAGTGCTGGCCGCAGTGGTCAGTCATCGTCTGACGGCCGCCGGGCATGTCATCCAGGCAAACGGAGCAGACATCGCGAAGCATCTGATCGACCAGGTTCCCATTCCGTGAGCGCAACGCGGCAGCCCCTCGCGCCGAATCGACGTGTACGCGGCCGTTCGTAACGCCCTTTACCACTGGTTATTCCAGTTGCGCGGCCCGCAGACCGGCACCGTCGTGCTGGTGCAGCGGCGCATATTCATCCTGCCCACGCCCCAGGGGCTGCTGTTCGCTGCCGTGCTGCTGCTCATGCTGGTCGGTTCGATCAACTACGCGCTCAGTCTGGGCTTCGTGCTCACCTTCCTGCTGACCGCGCTGGGTGTAAACGCCATGGTGTACACCTTCCGCAATCTCGCAAGGCTGCGCGTTTCCGCGGGGCGAGCCCATCCGGTTTTCGTGGGTGAAACGGCGAAGTTTTCCATTTGCATTGAAAATCCTGGCCGCACCGAGCGTTGCGCAGTCGGGCTGACGGTCGACAAGCGCGACGCCACCTATGTCGATGTACCCGCCCGGCAGGTCACTGTGGCGCTCGTCGGTATTCCGGCCAGGCGGCGGGGAAGGATGCGCCCGGGCAGGCTCACGCTCTTTACCCGATATCCGCTCGGACTTTACTACGCCTGGTCCTACCTCGAATTCGATACGCACTGCCTGGTTTATCCGCGTCCTGCAGCAACGCGGCTACCCTTACCCGGCGCGGAGCCCGCGGCGGGGGATGGGGCACAACGCGGGCAGGGGCGCGAAGACTTCATCGGGATGCGGCAGTACCATCCCGGCGACTCGCCGCGACATATCGCATGGAAGGCAGCAGCGCGGGGCCGGGAACTGCTGACCAAGCAATTCAGCGGGCGCGCGGAGACAGAAGTGTGGTTCGACTGGCGGCTTCTGCCGCCGACCCTGGGCGTGGAAGACAGGTTGTCGCACCTCGCCCGGTGGGTGCTGGATGCGCATGGCGCCGGTATGACCTTCGGGCTGCGCATTCCGGGACGGACTATCGCGCAGGGAAGCGGCAGTGCACAGCGCGACCGCTGCCTGGAAGTGCTGGCGCTTTTCGGGGTCGACGATGATTCGTATCGCGCCGGCGGCGGTTGACTTCCGCAACATGCTGTGGCTCACGGCCGCGCTGGCGCTGGTCTCGGCGCCGCACGTTCAGCGGCTTCCGCTGTGGGTCATGATGTTCGCCGCCGCGCTCGCTCTGTGGCGGCTCTATCTCGGCAGCAAGCGGCTCGCGCTTCCGCGCAAACCGCTCATCATTCTCGTAGTGATCGTCGCAGCGGCAGCCGTTTTCATGAATTACCGCACGCTGTTCGGGCGCGACGCCGGTATCGCGCTGCTTATCGTGATGCTCGCCCTCAAGCTGCTGGAAACCCGCTCGCGACGGGACGCCCTGCTCCTGATATTCCTCGCCTACTTTCTCATCATCACGAATTTCCTGTACTCGCAGACCATACCGACGGCGCTGTATATGCTGTGCTGCATGTGGATCATTACTGCAGCGATGATCGCGTGCAACCACACTTCATCGCGTCCAGGCTGTCGCGATCAGCTCCGCGCCGCGGGCCTCATGCTGGCGCAGTCGGCTCCGCTGATGCTGGCGCTATTCTTGTTGTTTCCGCGGGCAACGGGCCCGCTGTGGCGCTTGCCGCAGGATGCGCATGGCGGCGTGAGCGGGCTCTCGGATTCCATGTCGCCCGGCAGCGTCGCGCATCTCAGCCTTTCCGACGCAATCGCCTTCCGCGTGGAATTTAAATCGCAAATCCCTCTGGCGCGCAGTATGTACTGGCGCGGGCCGGTGCTGTGGGACTTCGATGG